>JAJTBE010000177.1 GCA_021287065.1 Bacillota bacterium | reverse complement strand
TTTGGAAAAGCGAGGTTACCCTCCGAACCTCCCTCCTTGAAAAACAGGAGTATTGGGGTTAGGGGTTGGAGGAGATTTTACTAATTCAGTAGCATTGGGGTTAGCCTAATTTGTGGTTATGGAGTTTGCTGGCGGTTGGCGATGGGTTCGGGGACCCGGGGGACAGGCGGGACGCCTGCGATCCGGCATTTGTTGGCCGGGCTTGTGGTTGTTGGGGTTTGCTGGGGGTTGGCTGCAATGCTCAGGAATTAAGGAATGAATTTGTCAGAACGCTCACGAGAATTATAACTGTTTGCCCAGCTCCCAGAGAAAACTTTTTGAAAAAAGTTTCCTCCGGACCTCCATCCCAAAACTTTTGGAATTGGGGACCGACCAGGGACCGTCAGAGGAGACCACGCTTTTTTGGAAAAGCGAGGTCTCCTCCGAACCTCCTCCCTTGAAAAACAAGAGTATTAGACTATTGATTTTAGGGAATTTTACTAATTCAGTCCCAAAACTTTTGAATCGGGGGACCGACTGGGGTTTGGGGACCGTCAGAGGGAACCACGCTTTTTTAGAAAAAGCGAGGTTACCCTCCGAACCTCCCTCCTTGAAAAACAAGAGTATTGGGCTGGGGGATTTGAGTGAATTTTACTAATTCAGTGGCATTGGGGGTGGCCGGGCTTGTGGTTGTTGGCCAAGCCTGTGGTTACTGGGGTTTGCTGGCGTGGGGGTGTTTTCTTTGTTACCAGATGCCGGGGATTATTTTGTATCTGGTGGTTTTCGAATAATCCACATATCCTTCAAGTTCATTTCCGAGGGTTTTATCTTCGAGGTTTGTTCTTATTATTGTTACTATTATGATAATTGCAGATGGAATAAATGCGTAATACGACCCCATGCACAATGGAAGGCCTGCCGTTAAAACTATCATTCCGAGATAGCCTGGGTGTCTTACTATTTTGTAGGGGCCTTCTTTTATAACAGTGTGTCCTCTGTCTGTCTGAATTCTCACAATGCTTGAGAAAAATCTGTTGATATACATAGCCCAGACGCTGAACACCACTCCTGCGGCATATAATATCCAGCCTGAAATATATGATGCTGCCGGCAGGTTCTTTGTCCAGTGGAATCTTCCCGAGTCGAGGGCTGCAATGATTATGACTGCAAAAACATTAAAAAGCATTATGCCGACCAGTGGAATGTCCCATTTTTTCGCAGGTCCTCCCGGGTTGAGTCTTTCGTTTATGAGTTCCGCTTTACCCGCAAACAAGGGGATTGAAACTGCAAACATAAGGAGATGGACGATTATATAGAGCCATCCCTGCCAGTAATTGATTCTGCCTGCTGTGAGAAATATTAATGCTCCTATGATTACAAGTCTCGAAAGAGAAAGAAGCATATTGTGCAAATACGATTTTTTCTTCATGGTGTTTTAGGGAAAATTACGGTTTTTTCTTCAGTCCCCACTTTTTACTGTAGGTGGGGTAATTTTCCGGTGCTCCTGCATTTTTGTGAAAATGTCCTGAGCAGCATATGGTAAATATGCCTCCGACATCATTATGTTCGTATGCTTCGATATAAGGTTTTGAGTCTCCTGTAACGGGACAGCTTGGGAATTCGTCAAGATATCTTGGAATCAGGTCATCAAGTCTTGCGGGATATTTTTTATAATCGGAATAGTAGTTGTTGATACTGTTGGCAAGTTTATCCACATTTGAAGAACACTGGTCGAGTCTTGAGATATTCCAGTTGATTATGAACCCGGGAAGGTACATAAATGTGAGGATGATGGCTGTTATAATAAAAGTGAAGCATCCGTAGCATCCAAGTTTACTCATAAGTACGGATTGTTCTTTTTCCTTGAGGTCTTCAGTTACTGCTTCAGGGGTGGTCTGGTCTCTGGAGATAAACTCAGGAAACCATCTCATCAGATCGTTTTTGAGTTCTTTTACTGAGATGGTTTTTGATCTTTTTTCCACAAGGCACATGGCGAGAATATCTGAAAAAGCTTTGTTTACTTCTTTGTTGAGGTCTTTTGTTTCAGGAAACGGATTTGTCGCATAGGTTCCCGGTTCCTGTTTCGTAACAAGTTCAAAAATAAGGGTGCCGAGTATAAAAACATCCCTTTTATCGCCGGGTTCATCATCGGGTACGATATAACCCGGAGGGGTTGAATTGACATCAACTTCAAGGTCCATGCCAAGATCTACAATTTTGACAATTCCGCCTTCGGCAACCATAATGTCGGAAGGCTTGAGAAGCCTCATGTAGTAGGGGGGATCCTGAATGTGGGTATAATCGAAAAAGTCTGCAATAGCGTAGAACAGGTTGGCAACTTCTTTGCCTTTAAAAGGCTTATTCATTTTAGCGAGTGCGGTTTTCAGGTCCATGCCGTCAACCCATTCAACTACATAATAGAAAACAGTATCTATAGAGAAACTGTCTATAAACTTAACAAGTGTGGGATGGTTAAGGTTCTTCAGATAATTGATTTCTTCCCTGAAGCCTGTTTTCAGCTCGGCAGCTTCCCTGATGCGGAGTCCGGATAAATCGATCTCTTTAACTGCAACGAATGTGTTTTCGAGCTGATCTTCAGCTTTGTAGATATTTTTGTATGTTCCTTTATGGGAAAAATGAAGAATCTTGTATCTGTTATTCAGCACTTCCCCGGGTTCTATCATGAAATCCTCCGGAAACTCCGAAATATTTTTGTAAACGAAAAGTAACCCCTGAATAAAATTTCGACAACATTATTCTTTTAACCTTCAAACTATTGCTTTTCTTAGAGGATTTACATAAAATGCTTATAATAATCCGTAAAAAGGAGATAGAGAAATATGTACATGGTGGTCTTTGTTACAGTGCCTACTGAAGAAGTCGGATTGAAAATTGCTAAGGCAGTTCTGGAAGAAAAGCTTGCTGCCTGCGTTAATATCAATAAAGGTATGCGTTCTCTCTACTGGTGGGAAGACCGGATTCAGGACGAATCTGAAGTTCAGCTTATTATAAAAACCAAGTTCGGTTTGTATTCCCAGCTTGAAGCTAAGGTGAAAGAACTTCATCCATACACAGTGCCGGAGATTATCGGATTTCCCATAACATGCGGATATCGTCCTTATCTGGACTGGATTACAAGAGAGACAAAGTTTACTGAAGATGACAAAAATATGAGGCTTGCTTCATTCTGATGTATAATAAATTAGCTGATTGCCACATTCATACCGAGTTTTCGTGGGATGCAAAGCATCCTGTGGAAGAAATGCTTCTTTCAGGGATCGATAAAGGACTTGGGTATATGTGTTTTACGGATCATAAGGATTTGGATCCCAATTTTGAGGGAACTTCCTATTATGATGATTCGGCATATACGGATTCGGTAAATGCAGTTCAAAAAAAATACAGTGATAAAATTGAAGTCTTCAAAGGTATCGAACTGGACTGCCAGATTGAGTTGATGAAGGATGCAAGGGATTTTCTTGATACATATTCGTTTGATTATGTGTTGGCTTCTGTTCATGTTGTGAGGCATGAATTCACTGATGCGGAATTATTTTATAAATATCCGCCCGAACTGATTTACAGAGAATATCTTGATGAAGTTCTCGCTTTATCCCAGACGGAATTTTTTGATATACTGGGGCATGCTGATTATGTAAAAAGGTTTGGTGACAGCTTTTTAAAGTTCGATCCTCAGGCTTACGGCGAAATGTATGAGAAGATACTTAAAAACATAATAGCCGGTGGAAAGGGAATTGAACTCAACTGCTCAGGATGGAGGCATGATCCTGAAGAATGCTACCCCTCGGAATTTATACTCACAATGTATAAAAAACTTGGTGGAGAACTGATAACATTAGGTTCTGATGCTCACAACCCCCATGTGGTTGCATACAGCTTCGAGCGGGGTGCTGAGCTTCTCAGAAAAGTCGGCTTTGACGGAGTCTATTATTTCCGTGAGAGAAAACCGGTTAAGATCAAATTCGAAAGGTAAGGTAAAAAAAATGGCATCAAAAGTTACTAAATTGACGGATGAACAGTATTTACGGAAGATAATTGAAGAACCGGAAAATCTGACTTTGGAAGATTATGATGAAATAGTGTCACGGAAAGAGCTAATGGCAAAGAAGCTTCTTGATATGGCAAAAATCAGCGGGGAGCTTAATGATTTTGATACTATCTGGATTCGTGACGAGATTTTACTCAGCCTGCTTTCAGGTTTTGATAAACCTTACCATTTTGATCACCTTGCAGAAAGGCTGATTAAAGCGGAAAATCTGATGCAGCATGCGGATTATCTGATTATTGCCGGCAGGACCCATGGAGCTGAGCTTTTTGACAAAGTTATGAAAATGGAAGAAGAAGGCAAATTCCCTGCTGAAAGTGCTGAAACAGTTTTCCTTTTTGTATGTGCTGTTTATAAGCATTTCCCGGAACTCAGGGATAAAGCTGCTGAATATATGATGAATGTTCTAAAAAAACAGGCTGAAGTGATTGATATTGAGGAATTGCAGCAGGAAGACTCTTTTACGGATATGATTGTGACCGCACACAATATTATGCTTCTCAAAGCTCCGGAGTTAACAAAAAGAGTTGAGGAGCTTGCGGCAAAGAACGAAGATTTCTCTAAAATATTTACTGCCATTAAGAAAGAGATAGAAGAAGACGAAGAAAGTTCATTCATGGCGCCTTCGGGCAGAGAATACTTTGCTGATATTCTGGAAGACGAGAGTCTGTTTGAAGAAGATGATGACGAATGTTGTTGCTGTGATGATGAGGAATGTGAGTGCGATGATGAGGAATGCACTTGTGAAAATCATGGGCATAGCCACGAGCACGAACATGACCACGATGAATGTGATTGTGGACACCATCATGGTGCGATGAGTGAGGTTCTGCCTCCTATGGAGATTCTTGCATTTACAGAAGATCGGATTGAAAAACTCAGCAATGATGAGCTTTTGGAATGCCTGAAAGAGTTTCATTCCTTTATGACTCAGAAAATGGTTGATAAAATCCATGCCAACGCTGATAAGTTAGTAGAAAAGTTTGCAGAGCTGGTATTGGAAGAAAAATCGTGGCAGTTCAGAAATGAAAAAGAGAATTTTGCGGCGATTATAGCTTTCATGTTCATGGGCAGTGTTAAGTCGCCTGTTGTGGTTGATGCTATTGAAAAGATAAGAAGTTTTGAATTTGTATATGAAAATCTGATTGGTCTTTTGCCTGATTTGGTTGTTTCTCAGGGTATGGATGCAGTGGAAAAGCTGAAATCCGTTATGACCGATACCCAGAAGAGTGATGATTACTGTTCTGCCATTCTGACCGGTATTATGATTTATTATCTTGAAAAAGCTACTGCCGCTGAAAAGACAAAGATCGAAAAAATGCTTCAGGAAGCTCTGGCTGTTCATAAGGGACTGGATGAACCGGCTTACACATCCTATGAGGTATGCGGTTCGGCTCTGGTGACAGGAAAGAAGAAACTGGCGGACAATGTCCGGGCGATTATGGAAAAATGGGGTAAAAAATTCAGTTTTTCCGAGAGAGATTATATTACATTGTATGAATACAGGCAGATGATGCCTCACTTTGTCATTCATGATTATTCTGATCTGTGGGAAACATATCTGAAAGATATAGGTGAATTCAGAAGAAAAGCTTCTGACGGCACTTTGCTGTTTGGCAGTGTGAAGAAGCTTATGACGGAAGAAGAAGAGAAGAAGCTTTTCGCAGGGTTTTCAAATGAAACTCTTGCCCGTGATATAGTCCTTCTGAACCATCAGATGTCAAAAGCTGAAATAAGCGAGATTATAAGCCGGGGTAAGAAAATGCTTCCTCTGCTTGAAAAACTGGCTTTTGATCAGGAATTTGAAAACCGTGATGATTATGGAAAAGCATACGGTGCTGTTCTTGCCCTCAGATTTATAGGCGTAATGGGCGATGAAAGCCTGTTGCCACTCATTTGTGAGATTATAACTCAAAAAGAGAACAATTCACTGATGTGTTATGATGGTTCTCTTATTCTGGCACAGTTTGGGGAAAAAGCTCTGCCGGAAGTGGAAAGAATGCTTGTGAACCGCAAACTTTCCCAGAGGCTCCGGGCTTATCTTCAGGATACACTGATCAGAATAGGGTTTAAATTTGCAGGAGTGGAAGAAAAAGTAGAAAACGTCTTCGCTGAGTATTTAAGAAGAATAACCAAACAGCCTGATGAACCCTTTGTAATGATAAAAGCTTTATGTCTGGCTAATCTTTTTGGTGAAAAAGTGCTGGGAGCAAAAGTCAAAATTCTTTACAAAAAGTATTTTGGCAACGATCAGTTGTCAAAATATCAGGAAAAGATGATGGAGTCAGGCATCTACACAAGGGAAAATATGTGCAGCGGTCCTGAAACCCTGTTGTCTGACGAAGAGATTCTCAGTCTTGTTTATGCAGACGAGCATAATGATTTTGGATATATGAAAGATGAAATTGACAACTCCGATGAGGAGCAGCCGGTTGAAACTTTTGTAAGAGAAGATCCCAAAGTGGGCAGAAATGATCCCTGCCCCTGCGGAAGCGGCAAAAAATACAAGAAATGCTGCGGTCAATAGGATAATAAAACTCTAATAAACCCACACCCGGAGGTAAAAAAGGTGGAAAAAGCTACATTTACGGTAAAAAGCGGCCTTGCACAGATGTTAAAAGGCGGCGTAATAATGGATGTCACCACAGCTGAACAGGCTGTTATCGCACAGGAAGCTGGAGCCTGCGCAGTTATGGCTCTTGAGAGAGTTCCTGCGGATATAAGAAGAGATGGTGGAGTCGCCAGAATGGCAGACCCCCTTAAAGTAAAGGAAATTCAGCAGGCTGTAACAATTCCCGTTATGGCAAAAGCCCGTATTGGCCATTTTGTAGAGGCTTTGGTTCTTGAAGCCCTCGAAATCGACTATATCGATGAGAGTGAAGTTCTTACCCCTGCAGATGATAATTTCCATATCGATAAACATACTTTCAAAGTGCCTTTTGTCTGTGGAGCCAGGGATCTGGGCGAAGCGCTTCGCAGAATCGGCGAAGGCGCAGCAATGATCAGGACAAAAGGCGAAGCCGGCACAGGCAATGTGGTGGAAGCTGTAAGACATATGAGAACTATCATGAGTCAGATCAGAGCACTTTCCAACACACCCGACGACGAGCTTATGACAATTGCCAAAAATCTTGGCGCTCCCTATGATCTTATCAAAAAGACCAAAGAGCTTGGCAGACTGCCTGTGGTCAACTTTGCAGCCGGTGGAATAGCAACTCCCGCTGATGCAGCTCTTATGATGCATCTGGGTGCTGACGGCGTATTTGTAGGATCCGGCATATTCAAATCCGATGATCCTGCAAAGAGAGCAAAAGCAATCGTTGAAGCAACAACTCATTACAAGGACCCGGTAATCATCGGCAAAGTTTCCGAGGGAATCGGCGAAGCTATGAAGGGCCTTGAAATTTCAAAAATTCCTCAGGATCAGCTTCTTGCAACAAGAGGTTGGTAAGATTGATTCCGGAAACCCGGAGGTTAACCATTGGACTGGGGATTAGCTTTAAACTTTTTTGGCGCATTGCTGGCGGTGCTCAATCCGTTCGGCAATGTCGCCCATTTCCTTAATTACTCGGCAGGAGACACACCCGGTGTGCGAAAAGCTCTGGCGGGTCTGGTTTCTGTTGCCGTATTGGTAATTATGATTGTTTGCTTTTTCCTGGGGAACAAACTACTGGGGTTTCTGGGTATAACTATCCCTGCATTCCAGATTGGCGGCGGAATTCTTCTGTTGTTAAACGGTCTTGGAATGATTCAGGGAACGAAGAGTTCCAGGGCAAAAACAATGCATAGCCAGGTGGGTATGAACGATTATGAAACTGCAAAGCTAAAAATGCGTGAAATAGTTGTGCCCCTTGCTATGCCTATTATTGCAGGTCCCGGAACAATCAGCACTATCATTCTTTATGCGTCCGGCGCACATCTGGGAATGACTTATTTTTCCTATCTGGGGGTAATCGTTGTTATCGCAGTCATTCTCTTTATAACGCTTTACTGTGCGCAGTGGATTCAGGACACCATCGGCGAAGACGGTCTTCAGATAGCTATCAGGGTACTCGGACTTATGCTGGTTGCAGTTGGAGTCCAGTTTATCCTGAACGGCCTTGCCGCTTCAACTGTAGGATTTATCAACCCTGCGGTGGTTCCTCAGATGAAAAAATAGAAATTTCTGATTGAGATGATTCAGCTAAAATAATATGATGATGGCAATTGTATCATGTTGTGTTGAAGGATTGAAACTGTCATGATATAATTCACTTGAACATTTGGTAGTAAAAAAGGTGTATTATGGAATTGCATTTATCCGCAGCCGCTTCCGGTTCTGAAGGGGATACTAAGCCGGAGCTGACGGAAAATAATATGGAAACTCCCGTCTCCACAGAAAAGAAAACCGGGATACCCGTCCCTGTCAGAAACATTCTCATCGGACTTCTTTCCCTTGTAGTTCTTACAGCAGCGTTTTTTGGTATTAACTTTATTGTTATTTCAAGAGGGCTTGATTCGATCAACCTGAAAAACGGACAGGCTTTTAACAACAATCATCTTGTTTTTCAGTTTAACTGCCCCTGGGGCGCGGATCGGATGATATACAAACTCGACGGTGATGATATTTCCGGAAGGGTTTCATTTAAGAGCGGCAGGGTGGTAATTGATCTTACCGGAGTCGGTGAAGGTTATCATTTTCTTGAAGCTGGTTTTAAAGGCGAATACAATTCCCTCACTTTTTATTCACCCCACAGATGCTATGGTTTTGAAGTGGATACCACCATTCCCGTTATCAAACTGGAATCACCGAAAGGCACGCTGGTGAAAACAAGCGACCTTACAGTATCGGGTAAAACCGAACCTTGTATTGACTGTACTGTTAAAGTCAACGGAAAAGCTTATGATATAAAGAGCGATAATTCCGGCAATTTTACACAGGATGTTAAACTGGAAAAAGAAAAGAACAATATTGCCGTAATCGCCACCGACAGAGCCGGGAATACGGGTAAAACATATAAGCCCCTGATTCTGGATGAAACTCCGCCGGTTGTCAGTTTTGAAGGATTGAAGGACAAAGCGGTTATTACGGACACTTCCATTAATATTACCGTTAAAGTGAGCGATACCGGCTCCGGCGTAAGAGATGCTTATCTGCTTATTGATGGAGAGAGAGCACAGTGCAAATTCGATTCAGCCACTGGTGTTCTTACCACAAGGCTCGACAATCTTGACGAAGGAAGATATAAGATTGTGGCGGTTGCCACTGATAATGCCGACTGGAAAACCGATGAATCCAGAGAATTTATCGTAAACGCAAGAGAAACCCTGGGTTCGGCAAGAGTCAGACCCGGCGCATTCGGCGAAGATGTTAAGGATATTCAGCGTAAGCTTGTTAAACTCGGTTATCTGACCAAAGACAAGGTTACGGGCAACTACGGAGATGAAACCACAAAAGCGGTTATGGCGGTTCAGAAGAAGAATAAGCTTCCTGAAACCGGAATTTCTGACAGAGATACAATTCTGGCAATGTCGGAAAAGATATTTGTTTATCTCAACGAATTCTCCCTGTATCTGGTTTCTCCGGAAGGAAAGGTTCTGAAGAGGTATTCCATAGCCTGCGGAAGCCCAGCTTATCCCACGCCGACAGGAGATTACTTTATCACCGATAAGCAGTATAACCCTGCCTGGTATCCGCCGAATTCACCCTGGGCTAAGGATTCGAAACCCATACCCCCGGGACCGGGAAATCCCCTTGGAACCCGCTGGATTGGTCTTAATGCCAATGTGGTAGGTATTCACGGCACATCTTCCCCCTGGTCCATCGGTTCAGCCGCTTCTCATGGCTGCGTCCGCATGTATATTCCTGATGTTGAGGAGCTTTTTGAGCTGGTTGATGTGGGAACTCCCGTTTCCATCTATTCAAACAGACCTCTGAGCCACAGAAAATATGTGGTTGAAAAGAAGAAAGCTTCGAAAGACGATAAGGATGCAAAGGACTCGAAAGATTCGAAAGATTCTGCACGGGACTCCAAAAACGGCAAAAAGAAAGACTCAGGCTCAGGAGCCTGATGCGAAAATAAAGGGAGGGATATGTAATGCACAGAAAACAAATTCTGTGGGCATACTTCATTCTTGTTTTTGTTTTTCTTATCAGCACACCAGCTTTTTCCGAAGAACCGAATAAAATAAAGAGAATCCCGAAAATCAGGGAAACTTACATCGAACTGAAAGTCCTGAACAAATCCGAAAGCCCTGCTTCTGATCCCACAAAGATCACCTATGGCTTTGAGCTTGAAATACACAATAAGGCAGAGCAGCAGGTCAATCTTTCCAATATTTCGTTCTATCTCTTTGATGGAATGGGCGGCAGATACGGAGTCAGCAGCAGAAGATTCTCCCAGAGATATTCAATTAAGCCGGGGGAAACTATTAAGCTGGACAGAATATATTTTCTTGTCCCCAAAAAAGCACAGCTTAGCCACATTGCCATATATAAAAGCGGGGGAGTAGTGGCAAAAGCTTCTCTCTGATAAAAACCTCAGGAGGCTCAAATGACCGCTAAATTCAGGTTCTATTCGTTTTTTGCCTTTTTATTTATATCATTAACACTTTTCTGTGCCTATGCCCAGAATGTAAAAAAGCCCTCCTCAGACGGATTTTCCTCCGGTGAAGCTATTATCAGGGAAGTAGGCATGAAAATTAAAGCTCCGAAGGGATGGACCATCTTTTCACCTGATATTACCGCACAAAAGCTCTCTTCCATCGAGCAGCAGGAAACCGGAAAAACAGGAAAAAATCCGAAAGATAAAAAATCAAAGCAGATCTCTGACAACTACACAGATTACCGCAAATCAGCATCCGGCATGAATGAAGCAATGAAGTCCGGTCAGGAAACCGGAATCCCCACATCATCCATGTTTACTGCAACTCAGAAAAAAGACAATTATCTCCTGTCTGTTACAGGAAGATGCCTTAACACAAAAGAACTCCCCGGAATCACCAAGCCCGGAGAATACCTCACCGGAGTTACCGGTTCACTGGATAAAAAGAAATACAATGTAAAAAACTTCAAAACAAAAATCGGAGGGAAAGAATTCGAAGCTGTCAGCATGACGCTCACTCTGAAAAAAGAAGGAAAACCACCGGAAACAAAAAACTGCACTTACTACTGTTCCTTCATCAAAGGATATGCCCTCATCCTCACCGCCACAACACCTGCCGGAAAAGAAGCAGAGCTTGATGCCTTCCTTAAAACTGTAAGCTTTGAATAAGTTTTTTTTGGGTGAACTTTTTTGGAAAAAAGCTTCTTCCCCGCGCCCCTCTTCAAAAACTTTCATTGTATCTTTTTCCGTTCTCTTTATTTTTGCTTTTTATATAACGACCTTTGCGGGTGAGCTAATATGCCTGTCCATTATAAAACGCCAACACTGCCGGATCGCAGGCGTCCCGTCCCACCGGTTAAACGAACTTGCATTCTCCCCGCAAGTGCGCGGCGGACCTGCGGGTCCGCGTCGGGGGGTGCAAACCCCTCCTACGATCGTTGACGAAGCTTGTGGTTATTGGGTTTGCTGGCGGTTGGCGGGGTTGTTTGAGTGCGGGAGAGCACACAGGCTCTCCCCTACAGGATTTTCTATATTTGCGGGATGGTGGAGATTAGGCGGGGTTTTGTATAAGTTGGCGGTTGTTGGTGGTTGTTGGACCCGGGGGCAGGCGGGACGCCTGCGAGCCGGCATTTGCCGGAGTTTTGTTGCCGCTCTTTTGGGGGATTTGTGGTTTTTGGTTTCGGTGGGGGCGGACCTGCGGGTCCGCGTCGGGGTTGCAAACCCCTCCTACGATCGTTGGCCATGTTTGTGGTTATTGGGTTTGCTGGCGGTTGGCGGTTGGTTTCATTTGTTTCAGGTTTTATTAAAAACAACATAAATCGTTATCAGATTTATTCCTATTCAAGCTCCACAGAGAATTTTTCTATGTCGAAATTTTCGTATGGATAATCTGAGCTGAGGTCGGATTTTTCGTCCCAGTCTCCCAGAGGGTCAACGGGGTAGTCCTGGGGGATGGGTTGAATTACTCCTGTTGTTTCATCGAAAAATACCGTGTATAGTGTATTTCCGTCCACTGCGGGTCCCTGTCCGAGGGTGTCCAGTGTTCTTCCCAGAAGGCTGTTGTTTCTGTCTGTTGTTACAATATGGGTTGTAAATCTGCTGCTCTGGATATACTGGTTGAAAATATGGCTCTGGTCTTTCAGGTTTATTCTGATAATAAAGCCTGTGTTGTCGCCGTTGACCACTGCATCTGCGTTGAGGTTGCCTGCGTTTACAAATGTATAACCCGGGCTTGGCACATTGCCCTGACGGTGGTACCAGGTGAAGTTAAATCCGTCATATCTGATAAAATCGGTGAATGTTTCGTAATTGGTAACATCTATCTCTTCATCAAAACTGTTGAGAAGTATGGCGTAATAACCGTTTTTTCCGGTGTCGAGCTGCCCCCGTTCGTTAACAGCCACGCTGAATGTTAATGTGGACTGGCTGCTGAGGTTTGCAGGACCGCTGGCGCATCCGGGAAGCAGAAAAGCTGAAATCAGGGGAAGTGACAATAATAATGCCGCCGCTGCTATCTTTTTTAACAAAGTCATATTATGGCTCCTTGATGGGATCGTATCTTTGATTACTGATTTCTTTGATCGGACCGGAACTCCTGTTTTTATTCGGTTCTGTCAGGAGCGGGGAGTAGTATTTCATAGTTTGAGCTTATAATTTCCCTGAATTCATCGGTGATTGTATTCCAGTCCAGCACATCCACTCTGAAAGGCAAATCTGATTCCTGAAATGCATTTTTCAGTTCGCCGGAAACAAGAAGCGGTAATACCTCAGAACCTCTGATAACAATATCTATATCTGAATATGAACGGATATCTTCTCCTGTTCGTGAACCAAAGACCCAAACCTCATGTAATGGAACTATACTTGTGATAATTTCTGTAATTTGTTTTTTTTCTTCCTGTGTAAGGTTAATCATTTTTATTTCTCAGGTTGTCCAGGAGATTACGGGCTTCTGCAATGAATTCGCCTGTAATTACCAGAGCTTTATCTGATTGAGCTTCGTTGTATGTGTGAGAAGTCAGGTTTCTGGCTTCATTGTATTCAAACCATTTCACAGGGTTGTTTATGAGGTGGTTTTCTGCGCTCATTCTGAAAAGTTCTTTTCTGGTGATACCATCGATATAATCTCTGCCGATATTAATTTCAAGCCATCTTCTCATAGCTTTCCAGCAGAGTTCATAAGTAAATTCAAAATTTCTGACTAAACCGGATTTCAGACCATTCTGTACAACAAAATCGAGTCTGCTCATTTTGTCGTTATCGCTGACAAGTAAAAAAAGTTGTTCTGCAGACTCGATTGCTTTTGATAGTGGAGTCAGATTAAGACTCATATTTGCCTCTTTGCACTAAAAATTGAGTATGTGCATATATTTGAGAATGAGCAGCGCTGCTACTGCGAGCAACATAATTATGGTCTGGCTTTCTGCCACCAGAATTACTCTGGGGACCCAGGTTCCGTTCTGTTTGTTGTAAGCTTTGAGGCTTGGGAACATACGGGGAACATTTTTCAGATATTCTCTGAAGGGTTCGCCGAACTGTTTTTCGAGAAACTGTTCCTCGAGGGGGATGATGTTTCCGTAGATGATGAGGTATGAAGCTATGACGCTGACATAGATAACTATCTGTGCCCACAAAGCTGCCCCGCCGGCTGCTGCGATGCAGAAGCCTATCCAGGAAATGAGGTTTCCGAGATAGAGGGGGTTTCTGAGGTGGGCGTATGGTCCTGCTGTAATGAGTATGGGAGCGTCAAGTTCGCTTTTTCTGGTGGTTACTCCTGAAAAGCCAACCGCCCAGATTCTGATTCCTTCGCCAATGAGGAATGAAACGAGGAATCCGATAATTAGCGAAAGCATTGTTGGTTTCGCAAGTGCGAGCATTATTACTGCGGATGGTACAAAGAGCCATCCTCTGTATCTGAAGAAAAATTCTTTCATAGAGCCTCCGGTCCTGATTCGTACATAACATCAAAAACAAGTTCTGTTATTTTTTTTGCGGCGCCTGTTGGTCCCATGATCTTTTTCAGTTCATCGGATATTTTTTCGCGCCATTGTTCATCCCTTAGTAATTTAACAGCAACATCGGAAATTTCTTTTGAGGATTCGTTAACAAAAACTTCCGGTACGATGCTGCGATGGGCTATCATATTGGGCAGGGCTGTGTATTTCAGTTGTTCGAGCATACCTTCGTAGAGCTTTTTCCGAAGATTTCCGAGTGGCAGGGAATTTACAAAAAATCCCAGACCTCCTCTTGGTATGCGTGCTTTCCATGAGCTTGACACAACCATGGGTTTGCCGAGAAATGCACATTCTGCGGTGTTTGTGCCGGGAATGGTTATTATCATATCGGCAATGTTCATTATATCATACTGGAGGCTTTGAATTACGGGGATCTGAAGGCCTCCGCTTGTTTCCACCATAAGCATCGAACCGGAGTTTGAAACTCTTCCGCAGACTCCGGGTATGGGGGTATGCGGTGATTCTATTGCTTTGTTTATTTCATCGAGGTGGATAAATGGTGACAATCCGATGATAAACTGAACATTTTGTTCCTGTTGTTTTATTTCTTCCGCTACTTTAAGGAATACGGGAAGTGAATCCTGCATATTGTAGATTCTGCTGCCCGGAAATATGCCAACGGTAAGTCTGGATGGATCAAGATTCCACTGGCTGTAGCATTCTGTTCTGTTTTTTGTGGGTTTTACGCCTTCAACGACAAGGTTGCCCACAACCTTGATTTTCCGATCGGGCACTTTGAGTTCCTGCAGTCCCCTGCGGACTCTCTCATCGGGGCACAGAATATATCTGAACCGTGAGCACCATCCTGCATAGGATCTTGCTGTGTATGCTATGGCGGGGAAATTAAGTTTCCATGAAGCCCAGGCTGCGTGCCAGAAGTCTCCTCCGAGGAAAACGACAACTCCCCTCTGGGAAAATTTTATATTGCCCGGAGTTTTATTGAAAAATAAAAACTGAAGGAAGTCCCCTGGTGTGAAAATCACATCCACTGAGGGAAAACTCCTGGCTATTTCCTCTTCCCGTCCTGTTGCGTAGGGACAGGGCACAAGCATAACTATAATTCTTGTATCGGGTTTTTTTGCTTTGATCGAGTCCGTAATCACCCTTACCCAGGATGACAGTTCTCCCGGGCTGTTTGTTACGATTACCACATCTCCGTAATGCTGATTCATTTAAGCAGACTCTCCCGGATATGCCGGGCGACTCTGTCGGTTACCCCGGGCTCGCCAAGAGACTTTTTCACCTCATTCAAATCCTTGATCATTTTACTTCTTTTCTCTTCATTCTGCAGAAGATCCTCTGCCCACCTGCAAATATTTTCAACTGAAGCGTCATGCTGGATAAGTTCCGGTACCACATCTCTTTCGAGCATAAGGTTAGGAAGTCCGCACCAGCGGAGTTTGACGAATCGTTTGATTATTCTCCAGTCGAGCCAGAGCAGTTTGTAGGTGAGTATGGTCGGCACTCCGAGAACAGCAGCTTCAAGTGAAGCGCTTCCGGAAGCCATAATTGCCAGTTCTGACACTGACATTATTTTTGTAGCTTTTCCATCATAAACAGTGAGGGGAAAATCTGCATTTTTTGTTAGTTTTTCAATTTTTTTCTTAAGGACCGGGGCGGCAATGGGCAGCAGGAACTGGAGTCCCGGTATCCGTTTATGCAGTTCTCTTGCGGAATCGAGGAGAACAGGAAGGAGAAGTCTGATTTCCTGAGATCTGCTGCCGGGGAGAAGAGCTACATATCTGATGCCTTCTTTGAGTTTGAGTTCTTTTATGACATCTTCTCTGGTTCCTGTTATGTCTTCGATTACATCGATGAGGGGGTGTCCGAAGAAGCTATGGTTTATTTTTCCTTTGTCATAAGTGTCGGCGGTAAATTTGAATGTGTTTACCACCATATCAACTTTTCCGGCTATCTCGGCTGCTCTTTTTACGCTGCCGGACCATGCTGAGGGGGGAAAATAATAGACAGTTTTTATACCCCGTTCCCGGCATACTTTTGCAAAACGCATATTGAAAGCCGGGGTGTCTATGAGAATAGCCAAATCGGGGTTGAAATCGATCAATCCCTGTTTTGCTTTGTAAAATAAATGTATCAGCTGAGGCAGTTTGAGAATGCCTTCCACCGCCCCGATAACGCCGAATGCTGTGGAATCAAACAGAATGTCAATGCCTTCAGCTTTCATTCTTGGTCCGCCCACACCTGAAAAAATCAGATCGGGTTCGTATTTTCTCAATGCAGCGGCAAGCCTGGCGCCCTGTAGGTCGCCGGATGCCTCTCCTGCAAATATCATAACTTTTTTTGCCATATCTGCCTGTTTCCTCCGGGTGGTTATATTATGATAAAAAGGTTTCTTTTCCTTTCTGTTATCAACAATTCTTTTCTTATTAGCAGGAGGAAAAGCAAGAAAATATGTCAAAATCATGAAAACCGGAAAGCGAGGAGTAGTGGAGTGGATCATTTTAAAACTATTGACAACAGCAAAGACAATCCGGCTGCTATGGATGAAGCACAGCAGCATTACCAGAAAGGCTCCCAGTTTCTTTATCAGAATAAACTTGATCAGGCCATATCTGAGTTTCAGAAAGTTGTGGAGTTAAACCCTGAGTTTGTTCAGGGGCACTATGATCTTGGCACTGTTTACTACCGCAAAGGCAATCTTGAACAGGCCATCAAGGAATGGCAGGAAGTGCTTGCCCTTGTCCCCAACTTTATGAGGGCGCACTACAACCTGGGCCTTGTGTATGAAAAAATGGGCAAGAGGGACAAAGCTATCACTGAACTTCAGGTAGCTCTCAAAATTGTCCAGAACCAGAACGATTTTATCGGTGAGAAGCGCATTCAGCGTGAACTTGAAAGACTGCAGGGGCTTGGCGATTTTACAAAAGTCGTTCAGGAAGATCCCTCGAACATTTCAGCAAGGCTCAATCTGGGTATTGCATTCTTCCGTCAGGGCAAATACGAGCAGGCTGCGGAAGAATTTCAGAAAATTGTGGAACTTGACCCCCGGAACGAAGAGGGGCGTTACAATTACGGCCTTGTTCTCTACAGACTTAACAAATACGAACAGTCGGTGAACGAATTTAAGGCGGCTATCGACATAAACAACAACAACGCCGCAGCCCATTACAATCTTGGTCTGGCTTATGCCTCCCTTGACCAGCCTGAGAAGGCAATATCAGAATTTCTTACCGCTACGGAACTTGACCCCAACGACGCTTATTACTTCTACAATCTTGGCAGGGTTTACACCCGTCTCGGCAAGATTGAGGAGACTATCAGAGCCTACAAAAAGGCGATTGCCCTTGACCCCAACGATCCCTATACCCATAACAACCTCGGTCTTGCATATATGCAGACTGACCGTCTGCCGATGGCGATTCAGGAATTTCTCAAAGCTGTTGACCTTGACCCAAACGATGCTCATGTTCATTATAATCTGGGACAGGCATACGCCCGTCAGGGCCGTCTCGGTATGGCAATCAACGAATTTAAAACCTCTATAGAACTTGAACCTCAGAACGCCCTTTCACACTTTGCAATGGGTAAGGTTTATTCCAGGCTTGGAAACTTCAATATTGCCAACCGGGAATACACCAGAGCCATTGAGCTTGACCAGAAAATGGCCGAAGCCCACTACATGCTGGGTGTTTCCTATGCCAGACTGGGAAGGCTTGATCTTGCGGTAAAACGCTATCAGAAAGCACTCACCCTTGAACCGGACAATCCGGAGATCTACGCTGTTCTCGGTAACGCCTATGCAGAGCTTGATAAACTTGATTTGGCAATAAGCCAGTATGAAAAAGTCGTCAATCTCAAAGCAGGGCACAGCCAGATTCATTACTGGATGGGTCTTGCTTACGCAGGGCTTCACAAATACCGGGAAGCTATCGAATGTTATCAGAAGGCGCTTAATCTGAATCCGCAGAACGGACATATCCACTATGCCCTCGGAGTAGCCTGTTTCAGGCTTGATCAGCTTGACCTGGCTATTGAGCGTTTCCGGCAGGCAGTTAAGCTCAATCCCCGGAATTATGATGCTTATTATGAACTGGGCAGAGCTTATGAAAAGAAGGGTGTATGGGATCTTTCCGTTGAATCCTTCAAACAGGCGCTGAAAATCACTCCATACAGGCATGAAGCCCATTTCCACCTTGCTCTTGCTTTCCGCAACCTCAATCAGTTTGACGATGCTCTTGGCGAACTTCTCAAATCGATAGAACTCGCCGGAGAAAATCCCGAATACCATTTCTATTGCGGTCTTACATATCAGGATAAGAATGTGCTCAACGAAGCTATAGAAATGTTCAAAAAGGCTTCATCACTTAAACCGAGGGATCCGTCATATCTGTTCAACCTCTCCAAAGCTTACAGGATTGATAAAAATCTGACTGAAGCGATTAAATCGCTGAAGACAGCTATCGAAATCAATCCCCAGAATCCGGAATACCATTACATCCTCGGACTTACATATTTTGAAAACAGTCAGGCTGATCTTGCTATCGGACAGTTCCAGGTCAGTCTCAAGCTCGAACCCCAGAATGCATGGGCGCAGTATTATCTCGGCAGATGTTACAACCAGACCGGAAGGCATTCCGAAAGCGCCGACAGGTTTAAGGCTGCCATTGAAATCAATCAGGGGGTGTGGGAATTCCATTACCACCTTGGTCTGGTATTTCTGGCTGAAGGCAGGTATTCGCAGGCTGAAGAAGCGCTTGAGACAAGCCTTGGGTTGTCGCCTGCGGCAGAACTGGACAATATCTATTACAACCTCGGAAAGGCAAGATTCCCCACCGGCAAGCTTAAAAAGGCACTGGAAGCTTTCAATAAAGCTGCTGAATACAGATGTGCCGCCGATGATCTCTCCTATCTGCTGGGAATAACCTGGATGGAGCTTGGAGATTACAGTAACGCTGAGATTGAACTTAAAAAAGCTACTTCGTTCTATGACGAAGCGGAAGTCCGTTATCAGCTCGGCTTACTGTTTATGAAACAGGATAAGCTGGAGCTGGCATATCAGGAGTTTCAGGATGCCTTTGACAGTAATAAGGCACCTGAGCTTAAACTCAGATTTGCCAGAGCCAAATGTATGGCGGAGCTTGGCGAAATGGAAATAGCCCTTGAGGAATTCCAGAGAATTCTGAAAGATTATCCCGATTTTGCCATTTGTCACAGAGAAATCGGAAAGCTTTATCGTAAGATGGATGAAATGGAGCTTGCCATCGAGCAGTTCCAGCTCTCCCTTGATCTGGATCCCGGGGATATCGACCTGCAGATTCACATCGGCAAAGCTTATCTTGAGAGAAAAGACTACGAGCTGGCGATCAAGGCTTTTGAAAAAGCTCTTGCAATCACCGCCACTCCCGAAATCTTTGCTCTTCTGGGACAGGTCTTCTATGAAATGGGCAAATGGGATACAGCCCTTACAAATTATAAAAAATCCCTTACTCTTGATAAGAACTACGCGGAGGCTCACGACGGACATGGTATGGTGCTTCTGAGAAAAGGCAAATACGATGCGGCTCTGCTGGAATTCCTTGAAGCGAAGGAATGCGCGCCGATGTGGCCAAAGCCTTATCAGAGTCTTGGCCTGATATACACTCAGAAAGGCAAGCTGGATAAAGCTGCTGAAGCCTACGAACAGGCAGTTGAGCTTGATGCCAGAGATGCTCTTTCATACAGCAAGCTGGGCCTTATATACTTCAGACAGGGTAAAATCGACCTTGCCATAAAGGCACTGAAAAAGGCAATCTCCCTTGAGCCTGATCTGGTGGAAGCCCACAGCAACCTTGGTATCGCATATGCAGCAGCCAACAAGCTGGATGCAGCTATTGAAGAATACAAGAAAGCTATTGCAATCTACCCAAGAGATCCTAAAGTCCACTTTAACCTTGGTGTTGCCTATGCAAAAGCAGGCAAACTGGATCTGGTCATTGAAGCTTACGAAAAGACAATTGAGATCGATCCTCTTGATCTCAATGCCTATTATAATCTTGCTCTTGTCCTCGACAGAAAACGGATGCAGAAGGAATGCGTCAAACAGCTTAAAAAGGGCCTTAAACAGGCAATAACATTAAGGAATGAGACATTCCGGAAGAAATTCATAGAGGAACTTGAAAGACTTGGTGAAAAGGTAAAACCTGAAACTAAAGAAACAAGGAGTTAGCCATGGATATAATTCGCGAAAGACTGGATGTGCCCATTAATCAGCGGACCAGCGAAAATATATGGGAAGAGCTGTCAAAACAGTATAAACCCCTGATACATAAAATTCACGGCAAAAGAAGGGAAAAGCTTGGCATAGATCCTATGGACGGCTCCTGTTTCTATGGCGGAGAAATTTTCTTCACAAATTCAGGGCAGATGCTGTATTACATGGTTGCTCAGGATGAGCAGTCCATTGAAGCCGGGACTATTCTTGCCGGAGATGAAGGCAAGCAGGTTTTCTCAGGTTTCAGGGAAAAGGTGCGGGATGCAGCTCTTATGGGCAGCTCCCAGAAAACCTCATGGCAGCCTGTGGAAATAAGCAATAAGCAGTTTGAACTTATCAAGGAAGAAGCGGAAGTTCTCGCCCTGAACCAGATGGAGATGGAAGCTGCCTTTGTTATGAAGGATGACAACCTTCGCAGCCTTCTTCAGAAAATCAGCGGCCTCGGAAGCTGTTTTCAGGAAGAACTGACTACAGGGGAAGCGGATTACGACACGCCCGGAATGCTTAACCAGCTTGAAATGCTGGGTCTGATTAATAAGGAGTTCTTTGTTTCCTGCGTTAAAACCGGTATGCAGATAAGCAGAGTCAACTCGATTACCGCCCTTGACGAAGCCCGCGCCCTTGGGTTGAAGTGTTTTAACTGCGGCAGGCTGATTTCTGAGGAAAAGATTTCCGTTCAGGTCAGCTGCTCGGAGCAGGGTAAAAAATTCTCAAAACCAAACTACTGGCTCGCTCTCCACCTTCTCTATGTGCTTGAAGATCTCGGCATAAATGTTGACGATATTTATTATAAAATTGAGAAGAATAACAGAATTTTCGATCTTTTCGTCAATACCCTTGGCGAATTCTTTATGTTTGAAGTTAAGGATGAACCAATCAGGCTTCAGGACATATTTATGTTTCTGTCCAGAGTTCAGTATTTCAAACCTTTCAGAGCAATTCTGATTTCAGCCCACCCGGTGCCTCTGGATGTGAGAATGTATCTTAAAAACTACATCAGCAGCATTCCCCTTACTCTGGTTGAGGGACTTGATGAGCTTGAAAACTATGTTTCCGAATGCTTCCGTCATAAGCGGGAAATCTTTATGGAGAGAATTTTCCGTAATTTCAGACAGGAAACCAGCATAAGCATTCTCCAGATGTTTGAAGATAAATTCTTTGCCGGCAAAGAGTATATGCCTGTTGTGCACGAAGCTCCCGTCCGCAGGGAAATCAGAAAGAAGACTCCTAAAGAGGAAGAAGAAACCTTCGAAAAGATGGAAGGCTTCACGGAAGTTATTCCCGGTGAGGAGCTGGATTCACTCAGTCCGATAACCGAGATTATACCTGATATCATCGAAACCATGGAAATCAAACCGGAGATAACCCTTGAGCTGCCCATACCTGATGAAAAACTTGAAGAATCGGTGGAAGAGGTTCTTCCTGAAGAGATGCTCGAACCGATAATTGAAGAAATGCCGATTAGTGAAGATCTTTCCATTCCTTCTCCTGACCTGAAGGGTGAAGAGGAAAGTCTGCTGTCTGACGAATCCGCTGCGGAAATTAAACTGCCCCACGAAGGCCGGGAATTTGCAATGGAGTTTATGGAATCCCTGCCTACCGAAATTCTTCCGATGGTTGACCTTCCCATCAGTGCTGACAACGCAGAAGAGGAACTGGAAGCAGTAGCAGATGATATTCTTGATACAGTTAAAAACGAAGGTATTTCAGGCCATTACCTGACTCTTGACACAAAACTCCACCGTATAAACGGTATCGGAAGTTTTAAGGCGGTTCTGGCAGATAAAAACGGTCTTATTATTTGTAATGCAGCAGGCCCGGATATGGATGCCGACTCACTCTGCGCCTATTCATCCATAATAACTCAGAACATCCAGAATTCCCTTGAGGAATCCGGTCTCGGAAAAGCTGAGTCGATCCATCTCGAAGGCAGATCAGGAAGAGTCAGGATATTCCCCGGTGAAGATGTGCTTGTTGTAGCCGCTGAAGAACGGAAATTCGGCGAAGTTGAAGACGAAGGCGGAATGCTTCCCGGCGAGGTGGTTCTCAGAGAAGCTATCCTGAAGAAAGTTCTCGAAGATCTTTCCAAAGCTGACGGAGTTGAAGGCAACCTTGTGGTGGGTAAGGATGGCCTTATTATCGAATCGAACATCACAGGTGAAAAGGATCCCGATACATTAGCCTACTTTACGGGAATGGTTATGTCGGAAGACGAGCAGTATTTCGAATCCCTTAATATCGGCTCTCTCAAGCATGTCCTTATAAAGACAAGCAACGCCCTTTACAATATGATACCCATCGAGGGTGAAGCTATCCTTGCCACTTGTCTTGATTTGAGCGCTAACCGTGATGTCTGGCAGAGCCAGCTTCCGCAGGCAGCTCTTATGATTAAATCCGCCCTTTCTTAATATGAAAATTAACGCTTTTACAATATCTGGAGGTAAAAATGGAAACTATTCTTGAAGAACTGAACCAATTGCCGGAAGTTCTCGGATCCCTTATCATCGGTAAGGACGGACTGGTCATAGTATCCTCCTGGGAAACCGAGCTGGATATGGATGCCGTAGGCGCTATGTCCGCAGACATATTTGGTGTTGCCGAATCCCTTATGGAAGAAAAACTTCAGAAGGGCGGCGTTAAATTCTTCGGAATCGAATCGGAAAACGCCGGATTTTTCTTTAAAACCATTGACGAATCAACTTTTCTTGCAGTTGCAGCATCACCCGCAGTAAACATGGGTCTTCTGCGCATTGAAATTACCGCTGCCGCTGCAAAACTCAGGGAAGTGTTATAATAACAGATGGATGAAAAAAATCGGGTTAAAATTCTTGTAGCTGATGATAACAAGGACATTGCCAAGCTGATTGAAGTCAACCTGAAATTTGAAGGTTATGAAACTATGGTTTCGTACGACGGTAAATCAGCTTTGAACCTGATTCAGACTAAACATCCTGATCTTATTATTCTCGATGTCATTATGCCTGAGATGGACGGATGGCAGGTTATTGCGCGTCTGAAAGAAGATAAACAGACAGAAAATATTCCCGTTATTCTTCTCACGGGAGTATCCATGAAGGAAGGCAAGGAGCGAGGGCTGATTGAGGGAGTTGAAGACTACCTGAGCAAGCCTTTCAATCCGCTGCGCCTGATGGAAATGGTAGAGGAGATTCTGAGCCGCAGAAAAGTGATTGAACACAGAAAAATCCCCGTATCAAGGCAGATTAAACTGGGCCTGATAGGGGAGGGAGAGTCTTTTCGTTATCTGGCTTCTGCATTATACGGCTCTGCGTCCGTTGATCTTGTTGCTTTTTTTGATGTTTCACCGTCAGAACAGGCTGCGGATATTCTGAAAAAGATGAAAGTGCTGAGAGCCGGTTCGCCGGAAGAGTTGCTTGATACTCCCGGAGTTGAACTTGTTATTGATGTGAGGTCTGAGTCTGACGAAAACTTTATGCAGCTCGGACAAAACAAGAATGTGCGCATAATTCAGGGACAGCCGGTAAATCTGATAAAAGCGATTCTTGAAGACTATGAGGCAAGCCGGGCTAAGGAAAAATCCCTTGTAAACGAGCTGAATACAAGGGTAAAGGAATTGTCCATCCTCAATGAAATGTCGCAGATTGTCGTTTCTCCGCTTGATCTGTGGTTTTTATTTGAGAAAATATCCAACCTCGCCACCCGCATCAGCAAGGTGGATGCCTGCGCAATAGTGATGTATGACGAGGAAAAGGAAAAATTTGTCATATCCAACACACTTGGTTTGTCGGAAAGTTTCCGTAAAAGCGTCAAAATGTCCCTCTCTGATCCCATTATCGAAGAGATGATTGCCCTTCGCCGTCCAATGGTGGTTTCGAAACTGAGAGGGTGGGGAGTATCACCACTAACTCTCGCTGCTGCTGAAGAAGCAATGCACAGCATGGTTGCGGTTCCGCTTCAGTCCAAAGAAAAGCTGATGGGGCTTATTGCGGTTTTTTCCACAGAAATGGAATGGATCAATACCGAGGCGGTGGGACTTCTTTCCATTCTTGCAGGGCAGGCGGCTATTGCCATTGAAAATGCGAATCTTTACGAATCCACAAGGCAGAAACAGCGTCTTGTCGAGCAGCTCCTCAATAAGCTGATTCAGGCACAGGAAGAAGAGCGCAAACGAATGGCGGCGGAAATCCACGATACCATAGCCCAATCGCTTGTGGGTATTCTGACAAGGGTTCAGTCTTGTCAGTCCCTCATAAAAAAAGACCCTTCCCAGGTGGCGGAAAATCTGGAAGAGTTAAAAAATGTAGTAGCGGAGAATGTGAAAGAGGTCAGGCAGATTATCTTCAATCTGCGTCCTTCATCTCTTGATGATTTGGGTTTGATTCCTTCCCTTGAAAATTACATCAAGAGATTTGAGAAAGAAAACACCATCGAAGTTGAATTTCATATCAATACCCGTGAAAAACGTCTGCCCACATCGGTGGAGACCGCAGTTTTCCGTATTATACAGGAAGCTCTGACAAATATAAAGCGGCATTCGAAAGCAGACAAAGCCCTTATCAGGCTCAACTTCGAACCAAAAATGGTAAATCTGAGAATAAGCGATAATGGTAAAGGTTTTGACTGGGAAGAAGTAACTAAGCGTTTTCTGAGGGGAGATTCCCATGGACTTCAGGGAATGAAGGAAAGAATCTCACTCCTCGGCGGTTCGTTTAAAGTTGCTACTGAAAATGGAATGGGCTGCATCGTAACTGCTTCGATTCCGATTGTTAAAGAGGACCGCAATCGTCTGATTGACAGTGTGAACAAAATTCTTGAAGAATCCGGATAATGATATGCAGGCTGCAGTGAGTAAAATTTGTGTTTTATATGCCTGAGGAGGACCTTGTTTTGAAGAATAATAGTGATGAAAACAGAATAAAAATATTGCTGGTGGATGATCATACCCTTGTCCGCGAAGGTTTTGCACAAATGCTTGGGCTGGAAGAAGATTTTTCAGTGGTCGGACAGGCTGCCGATGCAGAGCAGGCAAGAAAAAAAGCCCTTGAACTGAAGCCTGATATTATCCTTATGGATATTAAGCTGCCCGGAGTAAACGGCATCGAAGCAACAAAGATGATCAAACGGGAGCTTCCTGATACTGAAATTATGATTTTATCCATGTATGATGAAGAAGAGTATGTAAGGGAATCAGTGAGAGCAGGCGCTACCGGTTATGTGCTCAAAGATATTTCTCAGGAAGATCTGATTCGTAACATAAAGGTGGTTCATTCCGGCGGATCATATATTCAGCCTTCTCTTGCGAGAAAAGTTCTTCAGGATCTGGCGGAAATATCATCGGTTAAGTCGCAGAGTTCCGGCAAACCTCTGAGCATAAGGGAACTTTCCGACAGAGAAGTTGAAGTGCTTCAGCTTGTTGCCGACGGCAAATCCAACAAAGAAGTTGCAAATGATCTCACAATCAGCGAAAAAACCGTAAAGGCGCATCTGCGTTCGATTTTCAGAAAACTGGAAGTGGGAGACAGAGCGCAGGCAGTAGCTACGGCAATGAGAAAAGGTCTTGTGGAATAGTCCCGAAAATAAAAATCCCGGCAGAACCGGGATGGCAACTTCCTACGCCGGTATTGTCCGGATCAGGTTATGAGGGGCAACGACTGATCTCGCCGTACTCTCAGCTGGATATTACCAGCTCCCCCGTCGCCATATTTATTATAACATAACTGACTTTATTGTCAATACTTCCTGCAGAGGGTGAAACATGTCGGAATACAACGAACATCCAATTTTTGCCATAGACGAAGCAACAAAAAACATACTCAGGGAAATAATCGGATCAGCCCTTTTCTTTTCCACATGGAGCGAGTTTGCCGGATTGATGGAGGAAAAACTGAAGGTTCTTTCAGGATGGGAACTCGTAAAAGTTGTGGAATATAATATATCGAGGGAATGTTTTGTTAACAGGGACATAACAGGAGCGATAAAATGCAAAAGAATTCTTGATTTTTATTCTCCCAATTCCCCTGTTATCCAGACACTGCAGGAAATCGAAGGTCCTCTTGCGCGTAAAATCGAAACCCGCTCTAACGGAGATACCTACGAAAAAGTTCTGATCAGGGATGGATACCGCTGGGCTTATCTTGCACCCATCATGGTGAGGGATAAGTTTCTCGGAATAGTTGCCTGTTTTTCAAAAAACGAAGAAGGCGCACTTCCCAAAGATGTTTCCATGCTTGAAGTTGCTGCGGAAATTCTCTCTATTTCTCAGGAAATGCATTTTTATCGCAAAAAGTTTAACGAGTTCCATAAAAAGATTGAAAAGCTTGAAGAAAACCTGATTGGGCTTGAAGCAGATCGTATGGTGGCTGAATTCAGCTCAAATGCGTTTTTTAACATCAACGGTATTTTGACCGGTATTGTGGGGCAGCTTGAAATGCTGGAAAAGCAGATTTCCGACCCCCAGGCTCTTCAGACCATTGAGGAAATGAAGAATAATGCGGTCAATGGCCGGGAAAATCTCAGGGAACTTGAGGAAATGAGAAAAGTCAGCCTTGTGCAGGAGATGGAAAAGCTGGACCCCGGCGCAGTGGTTAAGAAAGCGGTGGAACTTACTTCTCCCAAGTGGAGAGATGAAGCATGGGCGAAAAATACAGAATACCGGGTTGAAATGGATCTTGCCGAAACCCCGGAAATTAATGGAAATAAAGCTCTGATACTGCATAGTTTTATGAATGCGGTTCTCAAGGCAATGGAAAGCATACCCAATGGGGGAAGGATTAACATCCAGACTTTTGCAGGACAGAATATAAATGTTCAGATAACAGCGGTCCGCGGTGCCGGGCATATGTCTATGGAAGCTTTGGGGAACCCTTTTATGACAGATTCTGTTGTTCAGGAGTATAGCAGAAACATGGATCTGATAAAAGAAATAATGAAGCGGCACAATGGTAAGTTTGAAATGGAGGTAAAAATGGGAGGCGGAATAAAAATGAAATTTGAATTCCCGCCTGTGGAAGCGGAACCGGAGGAAATGCCCGCTCTGCAGGATAGCCATATCAAAAATGCAGTGCCGAAAATTCTGGTTGTGGAAGATGATCCCTCGGTGAGGATGCTGCTGGAAAACCTGCTTAAACTTGAAGGTTATCAGGTTGTGCTTGCCGCCAAAGGAGAGACAGCTATAGAGCTGCTTGGAGAGGCAAAATTTGACCTTATGTTCACTGATTTGGGAATGCCCGGTATGTCGGGTTACCAGTTGTCGGTGAAAGTAAGGGACATTGATCCTTCACTGCCTATTATTATGATTACCGGATGGGAATCAAGGCTTGACCGCGATAAAATGGACGAGTTTAACATCGATTATATTATGGCGAAACCTTTCCTGTTCTCGGAAGTAATAGAAGCAATCGAAAAATCAATGTCGAAAAGAAAAGCAAAAACCGCACAAGCTTTTGAAAATGATGTCAGGTAACGGAGGGGAATGAATGGGGAATGTTACGGTAAGGTTTTTTGATGAAAGTAGTCTTGAGGCGGCAGCAGATCTGATTTTGTCAGCCTGGGAATACTATCTTCAGGAAGCTGAACCATCGAGGGTGAAAGCTCTCCTTGAGGAAAATCTTGACCACCCTGCATGGAAAGTCCTCATTGCCTTTGAAAATGAATTACCTGTTGGAGTTGCTGAGTTTTCAATAACTGAAAGTTATAGATGCGACGGAGAAGAGGCTCGTCTGGAGCTTCTTTTTATTAGGGATACCGCAGGCAATTATTATGATGTTCACGCAGCTCTTATGAATGGAATTTTTGAATTTCTCAGGAAAGAGAAAATTGAATTTTTAAGGATAGATACAACTCTTGAAAATGCTGATGTAATGGTTGTATAAAAAAAAACGGAGCTGCCTTCAAGCTGCCGTTTCCTGCTCTTTATCTGTTTCTAAGCATCTGAATGGTGTTCGAATTCCGACACTGAAACTTTCTGAAGCCATTTATGGTTTGCTTTTATTCAGCTCCTGCTAACTGATAGGATCTGGGAGTAAAAACTTAATTAAAAATTGACGAATTCTTTATCCGCAGTTTCATCATAATCTGATGCTGCATCAATAGCATTCCCGTTCAACGAGCCTTTTCCATTATGATTTTTGTGGTTTCCGTTCATTGTCCGGGTATAGTCTATCGGCATTCCGCTGCCCTTCACTTCGATTCTTATATTGCTGCCGTTGCCGTTTTTAGTGGTTTTGGCGCTTTTTCCATTTGGTGTCGATGAAGTATTCCACCGTGAATTAGATCTGCCGCCTGATTTTGCAGTTCCTGAATGGTTGTTTGAAGAAGCCTGGGAGGGTTTGCCGGTATCAAATCTGAAGAACGAAATAATTTCCTGCATTGCTGCTGCCTGACTGGATAATTCCTCTGCTGTAGCCGACATTTCTTCAGATGCTCCTGCATTCTGCTGAATTACCTGATCAAGCTGCTGAATAGCTTTGTTAATCTGCTCTGCACCCTGATTCTGCTCGTTGCTGGCTGTTGAAATTTCCTGAACAAGTTCTGCTGTTTTTGTGATTTCAGGGACTATCTTTCCAAGCATATCACCGGCTTTTTCCGCTATTGCAGTGCTGCTGAAGGAGAACTGACTGATTTCCGCTGCTGCATGCTGGCTTCTTTCTGCCAGTTTTCTGACCTCAGCCGCTACTACTGCGAATCCTTTGCCGTGTTCTCCCGCTCTTGCCGCTTCGATTGCTGCATTGAGTGCAAGCATATTGGTTTGTCTGGCGATTTCTTCGATAATGTTGATTTTTTCTGCTATTTTTTTCATTGCTGTTACTGTTTCCCTGACTGCCTCTCCGCCTTCCCTTGCTTCTTCTGCTGCTTTGAGGGCTATTCTGTCGGTCTGTATTGCATTTTCCGCATTCTGTCTGATATTTGATGACATCTGTTCCATTGATGATGAAGCTTCTTCTGCGGAAGCTGCCTGCTCTGTGGCGCCTTGTGAAAGCTGCTCCGCAGTTGCGCTCATCTGCTGGCTTCCTGAAGCGACATAATCTGCTGATGTTTTGATGTTGATAACGACATCTTTTAGTTTTTCGATCATATTGCTCATTGCGGCAAGGAGCATACCTGTTTCATCTTTTCCTGCTGCTTCTATGGTCTGGTTTAAATCACCATCTGCAAGAAGGTTTGCAACTTCGACGCCTCTTTTAAGAGGTTTTGTAATACCTGCTGCAATTAAAAGCCCTGCAAGAACTGCAATGATTACGCCGATTACTATGGCAGTCTGTATGTAGCCGATTATTGAACCTGCCATAGCTATTGCCTTTTTGCCTTCTTCCTCTGCCGATTTTGAACAATAGTCGGTGATTGCTCTTAACTTTTCCTGAGATGCCAGGAGGAGTTTTCTTGATTCTTTGTGGGCTTCGAGGATGTTTTCGTTGAGCTGAAGCATTTTTTTATCGCTCAGATTCACGCCTGCGGTGATCAGTTTATCTTTTTCCCTGTTCAGATCAACTACTTTCTGGCTGTTTATTCTCCACTGTTCCCAAAGTGGTACGAACTCTTTCCACAATACTTCTTCATCCTTGTCTTTGTGCAGTGCTTCGTAAATTTTCCAGGATGTCGAAGCTCTTTCGATGGCAGAGTTGATGTATTCATATTGAGGTTCCCTGAATTTCATGTCATTGAATACTATCAGTCCTCTTTCTCCTGCCAGAACTGCTGTCTGAGCTTCTGCCATAGTCGCTGTTTCTTTCATTCCCGGTATGTCTTCGTTGATAGTGCTTTTGAGTTTTGACAGGATCTGGTTGACTCCCCAGCTTCCCGTCATCCCGATTGCCATTGCGATTAGTGCGACGAAGATAAATGCACTAACCAGTTTTACTCCGATTTTGACATTTTTTAACATTGTCCAACCCCTCTTCTTTGATTTTTTGTTTTGTGTTTTGTAGCGTTTTTTATGCCCTGTAAATCTTATCAGTAAGAAATCTGTTTAGACAATTAACTGAAATAATTAAAAAAAATTATGCTAAATGATTAGAAATATTATGCCATTTTGGTCGATTATACTAAGGAATAGATATTTGAAATATTAAAAAATAATATATATGAGTAATAATTATATAGTGAAAAATATTCAAAATATTATAGAGCATGGAATTAGTATGTGTATGAGAATTAGCCGCCTATAGGAAAAAACCGGTCGGAATTACTGGCGGGAAAGAGAGGGGGGAATAATCTGCGAATAATCGAACTTTATGAGAGTTGTTATATTTATTCCGTGGAAAACAAAATTAAATAGAGCAGAAAAATGATGAACCGAAAGTTTTTACCGGAGGGGGTTGGGAAACGAGCTTTTTTGGAAAAGCGAGGTCTCCTCCGAACCTCCCTCCCTTGAAAAATAGGAGTATTTAAACTGGGAAACGGCAATCCCCCGCCAACTGTAGGGGAGAGCCAAATTGCTCTCCCGCAGCAACCAATCGCCAACCGCCAGCAAACCCCATAACCACGAGCTTCGCCAGCGATCGTAGGAGGAGGGGTTTGCAACCCCGACGTGGACCTGCAGGTCCGCCCTCGCCGCAAACAAAAACCACAACCCTCCGAATACACGGAAATCCTCCTCATAGCACCACATTTCCATAATTCGATTTATTGTGGCGACAGGGTTAATTCCGGGCGGGAACATTTGCACTACCTCTGTAGTTGGAGTTGTATTTCCATTCCGGAGTTTGTAGAGAGAAAACTGGTTCGTTTTACCGGGGGACAGGCGGGGACGCCTGCGATCCGGCAGTCATTGGCGAAATGTAGTGGTTATGAGGTTTGCTGGCGGTTGGCCAGAGGGTGTTGCGGGAGAGCACATTGGCTCTCCCTTACAGGAATTACGATATCGATTGTAAATCATGCCGGAATGCACAGCTCCCGGAGGAAACTTTTTTGAAAAAAGTTTCCTCCGGACCTCCATCCCAAAGCTTTTAAATTGGGGACCGACCGGGGACCGTGAGGTTTGGGGACCGTCAGAGGGAACCACGCTTTTTTAAAAAAAGCGAGGTTGCCCTCCGAACCTCCCTCCTTGAAAAACATGAGTATTGTGTCTGGGGGATTAGAGTGGATTTTAACTGATTTAGTGGTATTGAGGTTATGACCGACCAGGGTTTGGAAACAATGTCCATGAATAAAGGCATGGATATATCTGATCGAACACGAAGAATGTTGCCGCTTGCCCAGTTCCCGGAGAAAACTTTTTTGGAAAAAGTTTCCTCCGGACCTCCATCCCAAAACTTTTAAATTGGGGACCGACCGGGGGATTAGGACCGACCGGGGACCGTGGAATTTGGGGACCGTCAGAGGGAACCACGCTTTTTTAAAAAAGCGAGGTTGCCCTCCGAACCTCCCTCCTTGAAAAACATGAATATTGGGTCTGGGATTTGAGTGAGTTTTACTAATTCAGTAGCATTGGGGTCGATCGGGGGCAGAGATCGTCAGAGGGGAACACGCTTTTCTGGAAAAGCGAGAGTACCCTCCGAACCTCCTCCCTTGAAAAACATGAGTATTGGGCTGGGAATTGGAGTAGGTTTTACTAATTCAGTTGCATTGGGATTTGGGGACCGTCAGAGGGAACCACGCTTTTTTAAAAAAGCGAGGTTGCCCTCCGAACCTTCCTCCTTGAAAAACATGAGTATTGGGTCTGGGATTTGAGTGAGTTTTACTAATTCAGTAGCATTGGGGTCGATCGGGGGCAGAGATCGTCAGAGGGGAACACGCTTTTTTGGAAAAGCGGGGATACCCTCCGAACCTCCTTCCCTGAAAAACAGGAGTATTGGGCTGGGAATTTGAGCTTTTTCTGATGCAGTGATAAAGTCATTTTTTACAAAAAAATATTGAATTTTTGCGAAAATTTTTTGGGGCGTTGGTATTTTGTTTCTTTGGGGAGAAAACAAAAATCAGGCCTATGCAGCCTGATTTTATATTCTTTCAGAAAGAAACTGTTTTTTATGGTGAGAAATTATGATATGGCCGAATTACACCACATCATACTGTCTGTCCCAGGAGAAGTTGATTTCCGGGTATTTTGCCAGTTCTTCCGACAGGAATGATTTCAGGTTTGTCAGGCCTTCTTCTGATCTGGCTTCTGCTCTCACTGAGATGACGGGTTGAGTGTTTGACGAGCGGATGAGGAACCAGCCGTCGCCTTTGTATCCTCTGATTCCGTCTATTTCAATGGTTCTGTCGCATCTTTCCCTGAGGTTGTCCCGGAGTTTGAGGGCAAAGGATTTTATATCCTCGCACTTCACTGCAACTCTGTATTCGGGAGTGTTGAACAGCGGAGGGAGTTCGTCGAAAAGCTGATCCAGGGATTTGCCTGTTCTGTCAAGCATTTTCAATACTCTTGCCAGTGCGTATGTGGCATCGTCATATTTGTAATAATCGTCGCATACCCAGAAATGGCAGCTCATTTCACCACACAGAACCGCATCTTCTTCGTGGACTTTGTGGTCGAGGAGTGCATGGCCTGTTTTCCAGAATACAGGTTCTCCGCCAAGTCTTTTGGCTTCTTCAAATGCCAGTTCGGTATCTTTGGCTTCGATTATGACCTTTCTGCCCGGATTGTCGGGGACTATATCTCTGATGAGAAGTGTGAGGATAATATCGCCGTAAAGGATTCTTCCCTTTGAATCAATGAAGCCTGCTCTGTCGCCGTCGCCGTCGAACATAACTCCGAAGTCTGCTTTGTGTTCGAAAACAGCTTTTCTGAGATCATCATAATATTCGATTCCGACTGGGTCGGGGAGGTGGTTGGGGAATGTGGAGTCGAGGTTGCAATGGACAGGAATAACTTCACACCCCATTTTTTCGAGCATGTCGGGAACAAAGAGGCCCGGTGTGGCATTGGCGCAGTCAACGGCAACTTTATACCGTTTGCTGAGTTTTACCCTGTCGGTTACTGCTTTGTAATAAGCTTCTGCGATTTCCCGTTTTTCCACTTTGCCTTGTCCTTCGTGGAATTTGCCTTCTTTGATTATGTTTTTGACAATCTGAAGTTCGTCTTCCACGATGGCGTTGAGGCCATGGCATAGTTTGAATCCGTTATATTTGGGCGGGTTATGGCTTGCAGTAATCATAGCAGCGCCGTCGATGTCAAAATGCTGACGGGCGAAATAAACGATGGGGGAGAGGCAGAATCCCAGATCAACCACATCGCACCCTGTGGAGGTTAAGCCTTTGATGAGAGCGGGGTGGTATTCTTCCCATGAAGGGCGGTTGTCGTGCCCCACCACAACATCTTTGACTCCCCGTTGGCGCAGGTAGGTGCCAAAGCCTTTGCCGATGAGTTCCACAATTCCGGTGTCCATTTCAACCCCGGCAATGCCGCGTATATCGTAAGCTTTGAATATTTTTTCGTTGAGTTCCAATTGATAGCCCCTTTCTTGATGGCAAACATTTCAATCAATGTTTGCCAGTCTATTCATTTCATCTCTGATTTCCTGTATAACTTCAGTATTTTGAATCTCTTTTTTCCTTCCTACTTTTACAGAGAATACATAAAAAACTTTGCCGCCAAATTTGTCGCGAAAAACTTCGTGGCTTTTTATCTGAATCTTTCTTTCCTTAAATATTTCCGGGATATGAGAAACATTACTAACTGGTTTTATCTGTATTCCTATAAAATAATTTCCTGCTTTAATATAAAAGTCAACATTGTATTTTCTATCCCATTCATCAGGAGCTGGCTGTATTTTTACTTTTAGTATTTCTTCAAGCTGGCCATATATAGTTGTAATTTCTGTCTTATACCCTTCATAGGTTCTTCTTATGACCATATCAATCATATACTGGATACAATCATGTTCAGTTACATCACTAATTTCTGCACTTATTACTTCAGTAATTTTAATGTATAGCTTTTTACCCAACTCTTCAATGTGGTTTTTTGATCTGACATTTTCAAAGTAGTATTTTTCCCATTCATCTATATTCAAAGGTGCGCATTTCCTTATTTCTTCAGAAACTGCACCAACACTTTTTTTGAAATTTAGCTGGAACCTATTCATTGCACTGTTCAATACCCATTCTTTTGCCATAAGGATTACCTCGTTTCAATCAAGCTGTTTTTTGCCTGTTATACTTCAGCATCTGCTTCTTTCTTGAGTATTCACTGCTTGTATCTATATCAGCCAACCCGTTCTTTATGAGGTGAGCGTTAATAAATGTCTTATTCTTCAGATAAAGATAGCAGTATGGATCTTCGTTTTCTGCTATTTTAGTGATTTGATCATATTCCAGATGTACCTTTTGTCCTTTGGTCATAGTTCTGAGAAACTCGATTGCTTCTTCGCTTTTTGCCTGAATTTCCCTGATTCCGGCAAGTTTTATCGTCTGCCCGTTCTCCAGTGATAAAGTGGTGGGTGAAAGAATACTTTTGATTTTAAAATACTCCTTTTTTTCAACTTTATCACAACTGATTCTCGAACCAAATTGTAGTTCACGAGGATCTTTCTTCTTATCAAATTGGACAGGATCTTTAAATTGGTATGGCAGTCGAGCTATATCTCCTGAATAATCTGTATCGATATTTTGTCTTGTTTGATAAATGATCTCATCCTGATCAAACATATCAATCTGATTGCTCTGCAGTTTATTTCGGGTGATTGGAATAAAATCATCATTAATTTCAAAACCTACAGAATTGCGATGTGATTTTTTTGCAGCAAGAGAAGTTGTTCCGCTTCCCAGAAAAGGATCCATAACAGTTTCTCCAACAAAGCTGAACATCTTTATCAATCTTGACGGCAGTTCAACAGGAAACATTGCTATGTGCTTATCCTGTCTTTCTCCCGGAAAATTCCAGTGGCCGGCAAA
>JAJTBE010000171.1 GCA_021287065.1 Bacillota bacterium | reverse complement strand
TGGGGTTTGAGTGATTTTTTCAAATCATTGAAAGATAACCCAGGAGCAGGCAGCGCCTGCGATTCGGTGGATTTGCGGTTATTACAACGCCGTGGGGGTTTGGGGGATTCTTCCCCCGTTTGCCAACCTTTTTGAAAACTGTGAAGCAGTTTTCAAAAAAGTGAGAATAAACAAACAGCAATAAAGTCGGTATGCAGAAAGCAAAATTAAAGAGAATGGAAAAATGATGCACCGAAAGTTTTTGCCGGAAGGGTTTGGGAAACGAGCTTTTTTCAAAAAGCGGGTTTCCCAAAAAAAGAATCGCAGATAATACCCCTCGTTGAAAAACACAATTCAACCAAATAAAGGCATAAATTTGTTCGAACGCTCACGAGAATTGTAACCGTTTGCCCAGCTCCCGGGGAAAATTTTTTGAAAAAAGTTTCCTCGCGCCCACCCTGCGGGCAGGCACCCGCCATCCCAAAACTTTTGAATCGGGGGACCGACCGGGGACCGTGGGGGTTTTGGACCGTCAGAGGTAACCACGCTTTTTTGGAAAACCGGGGTTACCCTCCGAACCTCGAAAAACAGGAGTATTGGGCTGAGGATTTGAGTAAATTTTGCTAATTCAGCGGCATTGGGGGCGAACTCTACGGAAAACCGGTGTAAAGGAAATTTTATAATTGCCGGACCCGCCGGATTTCAGGAAAATTTGCGGGAAGCGGTGCATAAACATATACAGATTGGTAAATAAGCAGGGATTTCGTGATTTATCCATAATATTTCATGATTAAATTTTTTTAACTTGTCCGCAATAAAAACTGATGGGGGCAGGAATGCAGAAGAAGAATATATACGCAATAGTAGGCCTGGTGGTTGTGTTGCTGCTTTATTTCGGAATAAAAGCCCTTATAAACCATTCCAGAGAGGTTAAAGAAACCCAGGCTATGGTTGTTTACGAAAGCGCCGTTACCGATTTGGCAAATGGAAACGCCGACACCGCCATATCACGCTGCCAGCAGATACTACCCAGTGTGCGGACTCCCGACAACAAAGCCCTTTGCCTTTCGCTTATGGCTGAAGCTATGGGAACCCAGCAAAGAATAAACGAAGCAGAAGAAGCTTTTGCCGAGGCAAAAAAACTATCGCCGACCAATATGATCGTCTGGATCAGGGCAGGGAGAATGTACTATGACGGAGCTTCAAAGAGGCCTGAAGAAAGAGCTACGGAAGACTACACAAAAGCTCAGACTCAGTTCACCGAAGCTATGAAATTCTGTCCGGAAAGAGATTACAAACAAAAACAGGAACTGTTGTTTTATCTGGGAGATATAAGCGAGAAAATCGGACTATTCGACGATGCCCAGAGAAAATACGAAGAGCTGGTAAAACTGGCAGATACCTATCCGGAAACAAAACATCCCAAATACGATGAAGTTGTAAAACGGCTGAAAGTTCTGGAAAACGAATAATCATAAGAAAAAGCGGCAAGTGAAAAACGCCGCTTTTTTATTTTTTACCCATTCATTGCCGCCGGCTTTGATTATCAGTGGAGTGAGCCATTTACTGCGTGAATTTATAAATCAGATTGTTGCCCTTGTTTCCAGCTTCAGAACGCAGGAAATCATTTTTCAGGTGAATAACCGATACAATATCTCCTTCCGACCGGATCCCATTGTTTTTATCATATATCAATTTTGCATGCTGACTCATGCAATCGGGACCGTAACTGTAGATGCAGATATAACGACGACCGATAATAAAACTTAGTTTTTCGTTACCACCATTAAAGGGATCATAAATATCCTTTTCAGATAAAACTTTATCAAATCCTTATCACTGATAGGTTTTTTACTGTCCATTTCCTGCAATCCGATAGCTATATAAAAAATCCTGTCCTTTGTGGAAGCTGTTCTCTCAGAAATCCTGTCCGTGATGAAATACTGGCTGAAATAACAAAACACACCGTAAAAATGATAACCAACGGTATCGGCAAATGATGAAGCCTGATGGCAAAATTCCCGATTTTCATAACCCTAAACCCATTTCAACATTGGATTTGTTAGTCTCTCGCTAATCAGATGCCTCTGGAACCAACACCAGACTTCAGTCTGATGGACTGCAAGCTTACAACCACAAGGCCAAAACTGTTTTAACAGTTTACCGGAAAACACCATCGTTGAAATCCGGAAAACCATTAAAACGGTTAAAAGCCCGTGGTTATGGGGTTCTGCTTGCCACCGGGTTAAAACCCGGTGTTGGTTCCAGAGGCTTCGGTATTAATGAAATATGGAGTTGACAGATGCCGAAATAAATCAGACAAGAAGAATAAGTGCGGTTTTGGCGCAGCCTGTTCAGCCTTGCTGTCTGGGTAAAACCGGAAAAAACACTTCAGTTCTGAACGGCAGTTTGAGAGTTATGATATAGAACATCAAGGGAACTGTAATAAACAAGCCATTGACAAGACTGAAGATTCTTTCATAAAGCCTGATTACTGCTTCATCCCTGACCAATGTTGAATGAACGGATTCACCGCCATTATCCATAATACCCTCGCATGTTTTTGTATTTTTTGATCCGCAATCTCAACGGAAGATCCGTCGGAACAATGGAAACTAAAACGAAGTATTTACAGGTTTACTGCACCAGCTTGCGCCAATTATGCCTGATTGTTGATAGAATAACCGGATATTTAATTACCAAATCACCCCCCCAAAAAATTCCAGTCACGAATATCATTTAAATACATATAGGGCATCAAATGCTTTGCAACCGCTTTTTTCCATATTTTATCCCATGAGCGCACAATTCTGATATTCAGAAATTTTCTTGCAAACTCACAAATGTTATTATGCTTTTTCATAAAGCTTAAAACTGAATCGCTAAAACAAGAATTATTGTTAAATGACAGATATACATCATTCAACAGGTCTTGTGTAATACTCTTGTCAGCATGATTTTTATTGTATAAACTTACAAAAGTATCTGTTTTTTTGTATTCTATTACCTTTTTGAGCAAATCCTTAAAAAAAGTGCATTCCTGCCATAAAACCATTTCCTCTAAAGTTGTTTTATCCGTAACAAAGTATTTGTAATTTTGTAATTCCAATATTTCGTATTGTTGTATGTTAATAGATGAACACTTCTGAATTGAGATTGTGGCAGCATCGAAAAAACAAAACCAGTTATAATGGCTTTTAAGAATCCTGATTTCAGACTCAATAATCCTCAACTCTTTTTTCAGTAAATTTTTCTTATTCAGTTT
>JAJTBE010000134.1 GCA_021287065.1 Bacillota bacterium | reverse complement strand
ATACATTTCCAGAGCTGTTCCAATGTTTTTGCAGTTGGACTGGCACTGGGTGTACTGGCCCTGAGCTCTTGCCCGCAGGAAGTTAGGAACGAGGATAGCTGCCAGAATGGCGATAATTGCGATAACAATCATGAGCTCGATGAGGGTAAAGCCTTTCTTCTTCATTATAGTTTCACCTCCGTCTTTTTTTGATTGTTAGAATTTTCATCTCTGAATTTCCCAACATTTACAGTATATACTATTTATTTTAATTTGAAAATATGTTTAAAGAACTATTTTTTTATTAGTTCTCATGTTATAAAGCAAAAAAACGCCTTACTCCCTGTGGTTCAGACAGTTGTATTCAGAGAGCAGCGTTTTGTGTAAATTGTAAAATATTTTTTATAATTGGCTGTCCGGTTTTTTCAGGACCGGACAGCCCCTTGCAAACCAGATTATTTGGGTATGAGGCCGGATATAGATGTATACTGGGAAAACCTGCTCCAACACCTACTGCTGAATGATTGGTTCCTGCGCAATAAAAAGTATAAGAATCCGGAACTGTAGTGGCTGAATAGGAGCTTGTGTAAACCGTGCTTGTTCCTGCTGAGGCGCATGTAGGAATGTTTTTGAGATAATTGCCCTCAAGCTGGGACATACCGGTTGTGGGGTAATGACCTGAGTTGTCTGTGGAGTACATTTCCAGTGCAGTGCCTATGTTTTTGCAGTTTGACTGACACTGCGTGTACTGTCCCTGTGCCCTTGCCCTTAAGAAGTTTGGTACGAGGATGGCTGCGAGGATTGCGATGACGATCATGAGTTCGATGAGTGTAAATCCTTTTTTCTTCACTGGGTATCACCTCCAAAATTTATGTTTATAAACTAAAAAGTTTATATGTAAAAGATAATACTTTACATCTAAAAAGTCTATTAGGCAAAAGAACTATTCTTTTATATATAAAAGAATAGTTGTCTGCAAATGCTATAATGGCGGGATTTCCACATTTTTGGAAAATTATTGGTTTTTGCAGGTTTTAATCATAGCTGTTTACTGCCAATATTGCATTTTTCCTTAAAATGTTATATCCTGATAAGACCTGAACCCACATGTTTTCAGGCATACTAACTTTCAGAACAGATTGGTAAAGAGGAAAAGATATGAAAATTGGCATAGCAGGACTCTCCGGAGCCGGAAAAACACTATTATTCAATGCATTTATCGGGGAAGAGGAATCCCGCCAGACATCCGGGATTGTCCAGGTGCCTGATGAAAGATTATTCAAATTAAGCGCAATGTTCAATCCTCCCAGCACAGTGCCGGCAACAGTGATATGTGAAGACTGTCTGCCTGTTGATACTAAGGTTAAACAGGATAGAATAAAACTGTTTGACGGTATGAAAACTATGGACGCATTTGTTATGACTATCGGAGCTTACAGATGTTTTGACAAAGATGCGGTTAAGGCAGAAGTGGAAAAGCTTCGTTTCGAAATTCTGATGAATGATCTTGATTTTGTAACAAAAAGAGTGGAAAGAATTGAAAGAGAACTCAGGGCGCTGGGTAAAAACGCCGCTGAGAAGGAAAAGGAAGCTCATCTCCTTCAGAAAATTCAGCCGGTGCTTGAAGCTGAAAAGTATCTGAACACGCTGGAATTTGACGAGCAGGAATTAAAAATAATGGCAAATTACAACCTGCTGACCGTAAAGCCTATGCTTTATGTGCTTAACATAACAGAAAATACCGATGAGCAGCAGAAAAATGATTTTATAGCTACAGTCAGGGAAGTTCTCAGCAAGAATAATGATTCAAGCCCGGTTATCGCCATAAATGCAAAGCTGGAGTGGGAAGTGTCCATTCTTGACGAAGAAGAAATCAACATGTTTATGGAAGAATACGGTATCAAGGAACTTGCCAAAAACCGTATTATCAACGAAGCTTTCAGTCTGCTCAATCTCCTTACCTTCTTTACAGTAGGCGAGGACGAGTGCAGAGCGTGGAATATCAGACATGGCGATACTGCTGTGGACGCAGCGGGCGCCATTCATTCCGACCTTGCAAGAGGCTTCATCAGGGCTGAGGTTGTGGATTGCAGGGATCTTATGGAACTTGGCGGACTTAATGAAGCAAAAAAAGCAGGCAAACTTCGTCTTGAGGGTAAAACATATAAGGTAAAAGACGGGGATATTGTGCATATTATGTACAATATTTAGCCTGATGGTTTGTCCGGTTTTTCGGATTTTATCAGAAATTGAGTTTAAACGACGGAGGGAATCAAAAATTTCCTCCGTTCATGTTTAACCGGCAGTGGTGCTTTTGGGATTTTGGGTGTTTAGGTTTCTGGTTATTATAAAAATCCAAAAATACAGGGAGAGGTTGGTCTTATTATGGAACTTTTTGAAATTACATCAGAAAACAGAGAAATGGTAAAAGAAGTTATAGCAAGAGAATGGGGAGATACTGTTGCTATAAGGGGAAGAGTAGTCTATCCCGGCGATATGCGCGGATTTTATTGCAATGGTGCCGACGGGGAGATTTCCGGTTTAATCACTTTTCAGGTTCAGAACAGACAGTGCGAGATTGTAACTCTCAACAGTTTTATTCCGGGTGCCGGCATTGGAACCCAGCTTGTCCGGGCTGTTCAGCAGAAAGCAAAGGAAGAATGCTGCAGCAGAATCTGGCTTATTACAACCAATGATAATACTGAAGCTCTGAGATTTTATCAGGTCAAGGGATTCAAAATTGCAGCCCTTTACAAAAACTCAGTGGCGGAATTGAGAAAACTGAAACCTTCCATTCCGGAAACAGGCTGCTATGGTATTCCGATTAGGGATGAAATTGAGATGGAATTACCCCTTAGATAATAAAAGGGGTTTCTTCGGTTTTAATGAATTATCACTGTATAATTCATTGGGCAGGAGGCGTTTATGAAACTCGGTTTTAATGCAGTAAGTCTTTCTCACAAAAGCTTTGATGAAGTTCTTGATTTTGCTTCAGTCAACGGATTCTCCAGTGTTGAAGTGGTTTGTTCGCCAAAGGGATCCGAAGGCATACATCATATTGATGTTGAAGATATTGACAACGGAAATGCCAAAGTTCTTTGCGATAAATTGCAGGAAAAAAATGTCAGTATTTCCTCGCTTTCTTATTATACCAATATATTTTCCGGAAATGCCGGTGAAAAGAATTCACATACCAACTATCTCAAAATGATGGTTGATGCCGCTTCAAAACTGGGTGTGGAAAATGTTTCCACATTTACAGGTTTTATGCCGGGCCATGCAATTGTAGAGAATCTCGAAGTTCTCGAAAGTATTATCAAACCGGTTCTTTCATTTGCAAAAGAACGGAATGTCCGTATTCTGCTTGAAAACGCCCCACTGGTTACAGGCAGGGATTTTGCAGCCAATTTTGCTTATTCACCTGAAATCTGGGACATTATCTTCACAAGAATTCCTGATGACAACTTTGGTCTTAATTATGACCCCTCACATCTTTTCTGGCTCGGAGCTGATTATGTTCTTTTCCTGAGTGTCTTTGCAGAAAGACTGTTCCATGTTCAGGCAAAAGATGCGGAGATTCTTCTTGAAAGACTTCGTATGACGGGAATTCTGGGAACTGACTGGTTCAGATACAGAATACCCGGCTCCGGCTCACTCGACTGGAAGAGATTCCTTTCAAGCCTTTATGAGTCAGGATATGACGGCGTTCTCAGCATCGAAAACGAAGACCCGGTCTGGCTTGATACTCCTTCAAAGGTTGAACGGGGAATACTTCTTGGCAAAAATTACCTTCAGCCCTATATCTGCTGATTTTTATCGGAATCTTAACAATTTGTTAACCTGCGGTCGTTGACCCTGTTTTCATATTGCTTTATAATTTTATCATGCTTTAATTTCAGAGGTTGTTATGGAAATCAGGCGATCTCCTTATGCCGAAATACGGCATAATATAATGGATTCAAAAACGGGGAAACCTTCAGAGAGTGCAGGGCTTCACCCTCTTGATGAAGCTGCTTTTCTTGAAAGAGCCGACAACCCCCGCGAAGCTTCTTCTGATCCGACGGATCAGGTGGAGATTAAAAAAACCGATAAACTTAACTGGAAATCCCTTCTGGGAATTTCAAAGTTCACAGATGAAGTTGACCGGCAGGAATCCGCAGCCAGACCTGAACCCAGAGAATGGACTGTTCTTTGTTATTTCAACGGAAACAGCGACCTCGAATCTGACATGGAACAGAGCATGAAGGAACTCCAGTCCACCGGAAGTGATGACAAAATTGCTTTTGTTGCACAGATGGCCCGGGAAAGCAAGGGTGGGGAAGCGGAAAGACTTCTTCTCAAAAAGCCTAAGTGGATGGGACTGAAAAGCGATAACGAAGTTACAAAACTGCCGGGAAAAACCAATATGGCAGATCCCAACACACTTCGTGATTTTCTTTCCTGGGGTATGAAAACTTATCCCGCAAAGCATTATGCAGTTATTATGAACGGCCATGGTTACGGATTTGCAGGCTCAATGCCCGATTCCATATCTAAAGATGTTCTTCTTTCTTCAGAACTCAAATCCGCAGTGGATTCCGCCACAAAAGAAACAGGTCGGAAGATTGATATAATGGGATTTGATTCCTGTCTGATGGCAAATGCGGAAACCGCCCATGCCGTCAAAGATTCCGTCAATTTTCTGGTCGGCTCCGAAGAAGTTCTTGTCAGCGGAAACTGGGGGTATGAAGAATTCGCCTCAAAAATGAAAGAAGAAGCAAATGGTGATGGGCTTTCAATTTCTGAAGCTCTCAAATCTATCATCAATTCCCAGAATAACGGCGCATTTCTTACCACTTCAATCATAAATTGCCGTCAGATTGACGGTTTTTCAGAAAAATTATCGGATTTTTCCCAGAAACTCCTCAATACAAAAACGCCTCCCCAGTATATAAAGCAGTCTTTCAGACAGGCGCAGCATTACTGCCAGCCTCAGGTTTTAAGCAGTGCTTCCAACGGTAATGTCAGCCCCAAACCTATGGATCAGATGCGTGATGTCGTTTCCCTTGCAATGTCCATCATCACCAACAACAATATAGGCGATACTGAATTGAAAGAATCTGCCCTCAATATGGCTAAATTCGTAAGAGATAAAATTATCATATTCGAAGCTCACAGAAAAGATACCGGATTGACTGGTTCAACAGGCATGTCGATTTACGCCCCTGCGTCAGAAGCTGAGAAATATGGTGATTTTTATGATAATAAAGTCCCCCTCGGTGTTTCAAGCGGATGGGGCAAAGTGATCAAAAAATACGGCGTCGGTTGATTATTTTCACATAACAAAAGGCTGTTCTGAGAATCCCGTATGATTTCCGGCAACTTACCGGAATTAACAGGGTTATCAGAACAGCCTTTTTTGTTATGTGAATTCTATGTTGGTTTTGCGAGGAAAAGTCCGCCCATTATTTCTTACCGTTAATTTCCTGGCTAAGGCTTTCTATTTCTCTTGAAAAGCTCTTTTCGATTACAGCTTTCTTCACTTTCAGGGTTTCGGTAAGTTCCCGTCCTGCCTCAAGATTTTTTCTGAGTAACCTGAATGCCTTGATACATTCAAATTCTCTGAAACAAGTAAGAGGGTTGACTAAATCCCTAATCTGCCTTTTGAAATATTTCAGAACTTCCGGGTTGTCGAGTCTGCCGTCGTATCCGGGGATTAGTTTTTCCACATTTTCAAAATCGGGTTCTATTAAGGCGCCAAGACCTTTCCAGTCTTGTCCGATAATTATGGCGTTTGCAATAACCGGACATTTTTTCAGGGTTTCTTCTATCGGCTCAGGGCTTATATTTTCACCGTTTGAAAGGACGATAATGTTCTTTTTTCTTCCGGTAATGGTAAGATTGCCTCTGCTGTCGATGAATCCGAGGTCCCCTGTGTCAAACCAGCCATCGTTAAGAGCGCGCTTGGTTTCGTAGGCGTTTTTATAGTAACCCCGCATTACGCTGGGTCCTTTAACATAAATAACTCCGGTTTTTCCCTTTCGTTTTTCAATCCCGGTTTCAGAATCAACTATTTTCACTTCGAGATTGTCAAGGGGTGGTCCCACGGTTCCCAGTTTCCAGTTTTCAAAAGTGCGCACCGCTATAACCGGGCTTGTTTCAGTAAGCCCATAACCTTCGATTATAGGCATTCCTGCGGCATAAAAGAACTTGTCAATATCCTGACGAAGCTTGCCTCCTCCTGAGACGATTATGCGCATATTTCCGCCAAATCCTTCCCGGAGTTTTGAAAAAACCTGTTTTTCCATATAGTTTCTGGGAAGGATACCTAACCAGTGCAGGGGATTCAGGTTACTCGTTCTCGATTGGGCGCTCATACCAACAAAAACCTTGAAAATTGATCTCTGAACCTGAGATTTTTCTGCCACTTTTTCCGCTACTCTCTTGTCAAAAATCTTCTCGAGTATGCGTGGCACAAGGGCTGTTATCGTGGGTTGTATGGATTTCAGATCATTCGCAAATGTGGATATGGATGAATAATAAATACTGCCGTAGCTGTATAAAATCAAATATTCCACAAGCCGTTCAAAAACATGCCATAGCGGTAATACCGAGAGATAAGTGTCATGAGAGAATACTTTTATGCTTCTGCTTGCTGCAAGGGTGTTTGATATAAAGTTGCCGTGGCTGAGTTCAGCTCCTTTTGGTTCTCCTGTGGTGCCTGATGTGTAAAGGTGGCTTGCAATGGTATCGGGATTTACGGATGGGATCTTTTTTGAAGATCTTCTTCCTTTTTCCAGAATTTCATCAAGCCATGTATAACCTTCAACAGGGTCTATAGTAACAATGTTTCTGAACTCACCAACCCGTTCTGCCTGCTTTTGCGTATCTGCAATAACAATTTTGGGCATACTGTGCTTTATTATGTAGTTAAGTTCACCCTCGGAAGCTTTTTCTCCACGGGGAACATCAATAAGCCCGGCATAACTTAATGCAAGTGAAACAAGCATCCATTCGGGTCTGTTTTTTGAAATAAGAAGCACTCTGTCGCCGCTGTTGAGTCCGCTTGCCAGTAAGCCTTTTGAGAGGGTAGTAATATACTCATAGGCTTCCCTATATGTAAAATTAGTCCCTCCGGATAAACAGAGGGACTTTCTGGTTTTAAAGGATTCTACAAGATCCTGTATTGTTTCGATCATAGACAGTAATTAATCCATTATTCTATGGGTTCAAGATAGAGGAGGACATCGCCTTCGTTGGCGACTTTTCCGTTTTCGAGAACTACTCTGGCTACTCTGCCTTTAACTTCGGATGTAATTTCATTCATGATTTTCATTGCTTCAACAATGCAGAGAACCTGATCTTTTTCCACTTTGTCGCCGATATTTACAAAAGGCGGTGAAGTGGGCTTGGGAGTTTTGTAAAAAACGCCTGAAAGGGGTGATTTTACAGGGATCAGGTTTGAAGGGATCTTCTCTTCCGCTTTTGCAGCAGGTTCTGCTGAAACGGGAGCTGCATTTGCAGGTGCGCTGACTGAGGGTATCATCATCTGCATGGGAGCCACAGTCGGCTGATTTTTTCTGAGGGCAACCTTAATCCCTTTGAAATCAACGGAAAGCTCGGAGAGATCGTGCTCTTCGGCCATATGTATCATAGCTTGTATGAATTCAATCTTCTCGTTCAATTTTTCACCTTCATTTTTTCGATTTCATCTTTAACGATGTTAAAAGCCTTTGAGATTGCTTCGGGGAGTTTCTCCGGCTCTTTTCCTCCGGCCTGTCCGAGGGCAGGTTTTCCACCGCCGCTGCCTCCAACTGTTTTGGCAATCTCTTTGATGAGCGGTACTGCTGACATGCCCTGTTTCAGCAGGTCATCTGATACTTTTACTATGATTGCCACTTTTCCTTCAATGACTGCACCCAAAACGGCAATTCCGGGTTTAATCTTATCGCCGATAAGGTCTGTCATACTGAGAAGTTCATCTCTGCTGACATCTTTGAGGATGGAGGTAACAACTTTAATCTCATCGACCTGTCGGGCTGATGATATATACTGGTCAACTGAGTTAACCAGAGTTCTGAATCTGGCTTCCTGAAGTTCCTTTTCGGCATTCTTCAGGTTGTCTTTTAATCTGGCGATTGCATGGGGAAGAGCTTCAAAGTCAACAGCAAACTCAGTTGATACTTCTTTAAGCACTCTTTCCTCTTTCTGAAATCTTTCTATTGCTACAAAACCGCAGGCTGCTTCTATACGGCGTGAACCCATTCCAATGGCGCTTTCGATGGTAATCTTGAATGCGCCTATGTCGCCGGTTCTTTTAATGTGAGTTCCTCCGCAAAGTTCTGCAGAGAGACCTTCCATTTCAACCAGACGAACCTTTTCACCGTATTTTTCGCCGAAGAATGCCAGAGCGCCTCTGTTGAGAGCTTCCTTAATAGGAAGTTCGTTCATTGAAACAGGGACATTTTCCATAATCATTCCGTTTACGGTTTTTTCCACCTGTTCAACTTCCTCATGGGTGAGTGCGCAATGGTGGGCAAAGTCGAATCTGAGTCTGTTTTCGTCAACCATCGAACCCATCTGCGAAACATGGCCGCCCAGAACCTTTCTCAACGCCGCCTGAAGCAGGTGAGTGGCTGAGTGGTGTCTCATAATAGCTTTTCTGCGTTCTGTGTTAACTTCGATTTTTACTTTGTCTCCGGTTTTCAGCGTGCCTTTTTCCACTGTTATTCTGTGGAGGTTTATTTCCGAAGGGGTTTTGCGGGTGTCGGTTACATTGCCTGAAGCGGTTCCTGTTGCAAATGAACCTGTATCTCCCACCTGTCCGCCGGATTCTCCGTAAAAGCAGGTGTTTTCAAATACAACATCCGCTGTGGTTCCTTCGCCTGCTTCGTCAGTTTTCTTGCCATCGGCAAAAATTGCAGTGACAGTTGTTTCTTCTGAAAGTGAAGTGTAACCGGTGAAAACTGATTTGCATCCGGTCAGGTCTATTTCAACGCCTGAGCCGCCTGTCTTCTTAGCCTGGGCTGCTCTTGCTCTTTTTCTCTGTTCCTCAAGGGCTTCTTCAAAGCCTTTGATATCGGTTTTTATGCCTTTTTCAGCGGCAATTTCTTCTGTAAGCTCCTTTGGGAATCCGTAGGTGTCATACAGTGAGAACATATTTTTGCCAGAAAGGGTGTCTTCGCCGGCTGCCTGAAGTTTTGAAATAAGGTTTTCAAGAAGCGCCATTCCCTGGGAAAGGGTCTTTCCGAAGTTCTCTTCTTCAAGGGAGATGATATTGTGGCAATATTCCCGTTTTTCGATAAGCTCGGGATAAATATGCCCCATCTTGTTCACCAGCGGTTCAATCATCAGGGTGAGGCTGTTTTCGCCAAAGTTCAGATCTTTTGAAAGTCTGACGCAGCGGCGGAGAAGTCTTCTCATAACATAGCCTCTGCCTTCGTTTGAAGGGGTTATGCCGTCACATGCCATAAATATGACTGCGCGCATATGGTCGGCGATTACTTTCATCGAAATATCATTCTTCTCGTTTTCGCCGAGCTTTAAGCCTGAAATGTCTTCAATTTTGTTGAGGAGGGGCATGAAGAGGTCGGTTTCGAAATTATTCTTTTTGCCCTGCATATAGGCTGTAAGCCTTTCGAAACCAAGGCCTGTGTCGATGCCGGGAGCGGGAAGGTTTTCGAATACGCCTTTTTCGTTTTTGTTAAGTCCGGGGAAAACAAGGTTCCAGATTTCAAAATATCTGTCGCAATCACAGCCGGGACCGCAGTCCGGTGAATCGCAGCCGAATTCCTCGCCCTGGTCGATCATGATTTCCGAGCAGGGACCGCAAGGTCCTGTGAGGCCTATAGGACCCCAGAAATTTGAATCGAGGCGGACTATTCTTTCTTTGGGAACACCAACATGGTTGATCCAGATTTCTTCTGCTTCGTCGTCGTTGGTGTGGATGCTCACATACATTTTTTCGGCAGGAAGTCCGAGGACTTTTGTAAGAAATTCCCATGCCCATTCGCAGGTTTCTTTCTTAAAATAGTCTCCGAAGGAGAAATTGCCGAGCATTTCAAAAAATGTATGGTGGCGGGCAGTTCTTCCCACATTCTCAATATCCTCCGCCCTTATGCACTTCTGGCAGGTGGTTATTCTTGTGCGGGGAGGTTTGGCTTCTCCCTTGAAATAAGCTTTAAAAGGCGCCATGCCTGCGCCGATAATCAAAAGGGTGGGATCGCCGACCGGAACCAGTGAAAAACTGGGAAGACGAAGATGGCCCTTTGATTCGAAAAATTTAAGATAACTTTCGCGGATTTCGTCGGAAGTAAGCTTCAACATATCTAACTGCCTTTCTTTATCAGATCATAACTTTCCGTATGAGGGAAATACTTTTCTTTCATGCTGATATCATTCCTGCAGAATGTCTGCAGAAATCATTCTATCAGAAAGAAATAAAAATTCAAGCTTTATGAAGAGCGTAAGTGAATTTTATGTAAAAAAACGGAGGGTTAATTTCTCTTTCTGTTGATAGGAATTTTTATATTGCCTATCACTACATTATCCTGCTCCACTTTCACCGTAAGCTTTTCTCCTGCCGGTTCAGCATCGGCGGGTTTGACCAGCTCATCCATTGCTGCTTTTGCAGATTCCTTAATATTGGTAAAATGGTGCATTCTTACTATGCCGTCTGAGTTAGCAGATAATATGTCGTTGTTGTCCGCTATTTTTATGCTTCCCCTTCCGGCATTGAGCGGTGTTGAGCCGATAACTCCGCCTGTTTTGGGATCAAATGCTTCAAGTCGTTTATAGGCGTCTCCGGCATAAATTGTGCCGTCTTTGCCAGCAAGCAGGATGGGGGAATATGATGTGTCCTTTTCCCATCTTCTTGTGCCGTCAGGGTTTATTGCGATAAGGGTGGCTTTGCCCATTCTTGTCTGAGGATCAACTTTGTTGGCAGCAATAAAAGCTGTGCCGTCGGTGTTTACTTCAATTTTATCCCCAAAGCTCTCTGAGCCGGGGGCTGCCTTTAAACGCCACTGTTCGTTTCCTGTTTTGTCAAAACAAACAAGGGTGTGGTTTCCTACACCAGCGTAAACTTTGCCGTCGTTACCGACCTTGCTGAACTGAAGTGTTGAGGAATCTGTGAGTGGAACTGACCAGAGTGTTTCTCCGTTTGAATCAATGGCTGTGAAATTTCCTGATTTCAAACCGTATGAAACGCCGTTGCTGTCAACGCTCACATTGCAGGTTGAGGTATTTCCGCCGAAATCTATTTCAAAAGGTTTGGGAGTTGTGCCGGGGGCGGTGTTTGTGTCTATCACCATGTGGGTTGTATAAAATGATGAGGCATTTCTGTCGGTGCCTACATGAATTTTCCCTTGATCATCAAGAAAAGGTTTGCAGAAATCCGAGCCTTTTCTGCTGTTGGTATGCAGGGACCACATTTCGTTTCCGTTGTTATCAAAGCAGCTGAGTCTGTTGTCGGTGCTCAGTGTGAATATACGTCCGTCATCTGTAACGAGGGGTGCGCCGGAATTCATATTGCCGGTGTGTTTTTCCCATCTGATGTTTCCGGCTGAATCCAGAGAAACAATGCTGTTATTTGTAAACGCATAAACATTGCCATTTTTGTCGGATGCAGGTTCCGACATCGTATTGCTGTTGGAAATTTTGGTTTTCCAGACTTCTTTTCCGCTGGAATCAAGTTTGTGGACAAATCCGCCTTTGCTTACGATAACGCCGTCGTTGCATATGGCAGGGCGAAATTCCGAGTCGAGCATAATACCTGAGCTGCCCATATCAGTTTCCCAGACTTTACGAAGCCTTTCTCCTCCGGAGATAACTTTTTCAGCCGCTGAAGATGTGATGGAAGCAAATTTCATGCCTTTTGCAGACGCGTTGCTCTGGTCTGTATTTTGAATAAAAGTATCTGATACCGGTGTTTCATCTTGCCGGTTTATCTGTGGTGAACCGGTTTTCTGTGTTAAAGGGCTGTTGTCAGAAGGCTGAAAAGGATTTATCCGCATAATTTCCCCCCGGATTTTATTATTTTTCGGAAATATTCTTTATTATTTTATAATATGCGAATCACTCTGTCAACGAATATTCTTATTGATTCGGGTTAAATTGGACTGTATTGACAGGGAAACAAAAGTATCCTATAATAAAGATACATAAGTATCTTAAAAATGGAGGAATTTATATGGACAGAATAATCATGCATATTGATATGAATTCCTACTTTGCCTCTGTTGAACAGCAGGCAAATCCCCATCTGAGGGGCAAACCCGTAGGCGTGGGAGGACCAAACGACGGCAGAACCGTTCTTGCTGCAGTTTCCATAGAGGCTAAGCGCCGGGGAGTAAAAACCGGGATGGGCGTTTATGAAGCACGGAGAATATGTCCCGATATTATCTGTGTTCAGGGTGATTATAATAAATATGCATGTGTAACCAATTCCCTTGTCCTTATTTACCGCCGATATACGCCGCTGATGGAAATTTTCAGCATAGACGAGGTCTTTATGGATGTAAGCCAGTCTTTGGGATCCTGGAAAGGAGCGGTTAAGGCGGTTTATGAAATCAAAAGAACCATAAAAAAGGAGGTAGGGGAGTGGCTTACCTGTTCTGTGGGTGTGGGACCAAATAAACTTATCGCCAAACTCGCTTCTGACATGAAAAAACCTGACGGCCTTGTTGTGGTTCAGCCCAAAGATATTCCGGCGGTTCTCACACGCATAAAACTTGACGATTTCTGCGGAATCGGCAGCAGGACCAAACGGAATCTTCTTTCGATGGGAATCGACACTGTGAAAAAACTGGGAGATGCACCTCTTGAGAGTCTTATTAAAAGATTCGGCAAGATTGGCTACGCCCTTCACAAAATGGGCAGAGGTGAGGATGACTCGCCTGTAATTTCGTATTATGATATTCCGGAGCCAAAAAGCATGGGGCATTCATACACCCTTCCCAAAGATTCGTCGGATCCGGAAGTTATCAATGCAACCCTGCTGCGTCTTGCGGAGCAGGTGGGGCGCAGGATGCGGGCTGAACGGTTTATGGGAAGAGTGGTTCATGCAGGAATCCGCACTTCCGACTTCACTTTCATGGGGAAACAGAAAGCTCTGAATAAGTTTATAGACGATGGATACGACATTTACACCGCTGCTAAGGGTATAATCGAAAGTTTTCACTATTCCGGCGGAGTCAGGCTTGTGGCTGTGTCGGTGAGCCATCTGGTGAAAGACAGGCAGCAGCTTTCTTTTCTGCCGGAAGAAGTGCGGAAGGAAAAACTACTTCTCACCCTTGACAGTCTTAATAACAGATATGGTGAATTTTCCGTAGGCAGGGCATCCCTGATGCAGGCAACAGTGAATAAAGGCACATCAGGGCTTGGCGCAAACCGGGCTATGGCCCGTTTTCACCGGAATAATGACGACAGAAGCCACAGGGATGTGATGTCGGAATTCAACGGAACTCCTGAAATTCCGTAAAGTACAGATAAGTGCTGATAAATGAAAAACGGGCTTTCGCCCGTTTCCGTCCATAGGATTGTTAATAAGTCAATTCTTTGCTGTTAAAACTACTCTGTTTTAACCATCTGTTCGATCATGCCTTCAGCTTCTTCCTGGGGCATATCGCTTACATAGCTGAGCTCGGATGAGAGAATCTTTTTGGTCTGTTTGAGCATTGTCTCTTCCTTGCAGGAGAGTTTTTTGCATTTCTTGAGGTCGCTCAGGTCTTTTACTACTTCAGCCATCATATAGATGTCGGCGGATTTGATCTTTTTCATATTGATGTTGAATCTTTCAGAGGCTCTGATTGAGAGGTCGTTGTTGCTGTTTTTCATGACTTTGAGTATGTTCGGAATCTCATCCTTTGAAATGAGTGAACGAATCATGTTGCTTTCGGAGTCGAGGTTGACCATTAATTTCAGTCTTTCGCTGGAGAAGTAGATCTCTGAGAAGCGGCTGGTTTTGCCAAGTACGTGTTTCTCTTCGATACTTTCAACTGTTCCAATCCCGTGGAGCGGGTGCATCACTTTTTGTCCTATTGAGTACTTTGTCATGGTTCATTGCTCCTATATGTTAATTTGGCTTATTCGCTTTTCTTGTCTCGATTATATCATTAAAACACGGACTTTTCAATTAGTGTAAATGTTACAATTTCGTTAACAGCCTGCCAAGTATTTGAAGTGTTGATATATATGGGATTGCGGGATCGTATCTTTCACTCTGACAGGTTTTTATATTCTCGTATAAAATTTTAAACTCTTTATGGTTTTATTATATATTTGTATCACTTTTGTTAAAAATTTGTGAA
>JAJTBE010000113.1 GCA_021287065.1 Bacillota bacterium | reverse complement strand
ACATTACAGCGTATTTTTAAAACCGGAATATACCGACTAATACTGTTTTCAGAAAATCGCTGGTTTGCAACAACGGGACTGCTTCCCGGAAAACAGTTCAGGGCGGCTGCCATTCTAAAGCAGTTTTTACAACAATGACATCATAGCGGTCATTTTAAAAACCGGTAACAGTCAGCAGGAAAAAAGTAACCCCAACTATCTGATTTATATCTTTTATGTATTTTTTTAAATCCCTTTTGCCGAAAAAAAGTTCCTATCTGCGGAAAATAACCGTTGCAAAATAGTCATCGCCAAGTTTCACTATATCTGTTCCGAACGAAGGGATTCCAAGGCGGGCTGCAAAAGCCTTTATATCAATAATGTTTCTGTCAGGCAAAAAAGTATCTGTAATAATCAACGGCTCTGAAATACTGGCAGTCGGTGAATTTTGGGCCTGTATCCAGTTTTATGAAAGAAACTCCCAGAGAAACAAAAACCACAATAAAAACAAACAGAATACAAAATATGATTAGTTTTTCCCTTTTGTTTCCACCGGTTTCAGCTTCAGGTGAAACCATATTCAGTGCCTAAACCTTTTCAAGATTTATCTTTATCGCCCACAAACCGGAGCCTTTATAATCTCTGGCATCAAGCATGGTTACCGATATTCCGTTGCTCTCCATGCGGTTGATAAAATCGAGGAGATCCTTACCGGTCATATCATCTATCTTAATCTCGACGCCTTCGCTGTTTTTGCCATAGGGTCTGATATTTGATATTTTAATATTCAGTTCCTGAGCTGTTTTTTCAACAAAAGCGGAAATTGATCCATCAAAAGGTTTTACTTCCTGTTGCACCACAGCAGGTCTTTTTTCAAGGAGTTCCCTGAGTTGAGCCCTGTTTTTCTTATTAGCTGCGATTTTCGATTTGGTTTTGTTAATGTTGTCTATGGAGGGCATCAGAAAGAGGCCAAAATAAACAATCAGCACCGCTGCGATTATGCCAAGTATTAAAGTTTTTTGCTGAGAACTATTCTGAGGTTGAGCCTGAGGTTTCGCCACTCTTCTTTGCCTCCTTTCCTGAACTGCCTGAGTCGCCGGTTTTATCAAAGCTGATTTTTATACCAAAATCGACCCGTTTGTTGGGTTTAGTTTTTGATTCCTGCATTTCCGCAGATGCAAACTTGCCTGCGAGCAGGGTTCTGAACTGATCAACCGTCTGGAATGAATCAGATTCGCCTTTAAGTTTAATGTCCTTATCGGTGATATCAATTTCATAAAGGGTGATATCAAGTCCCTGTCTTGCGGTGGAAATTTCACTGAGCATAGGAATGACTTTTCTCGCAGATCCGCCTTCTCCGCCGCTTTCCTTTTTGATAAGAGCTTTGACCTGACGGACCGGAGCATCTATCCTGCCGATATTGGGAAATTCCTTTTTGATAGCTTTGGTCATGGAAGTTACCAACTGCCTGTTTTCCTTCTCAAGCTGAGCTTCCTGCATTTTAACGCTTATGGAAAACAGAATCAGGGGTATGAGAAGCGAGATTCCGAGCCAGACAAGTGATTTGGTTCCGTTTGTCTGCTCGTCTTTCTTAAAGTTGACTTTTTCCTGACCGGGTGCGTCATAAAGTGCTGCTCCAAAGGCTATTACATCCGTAAACGGGGACAGTCCTTCAGGCAGTTTGAAATATCCGACTTCGGTTTTCAGTTTTTCGCTGAGATATTCCGCAAGGCCCGGCATCTGTGCGCCGCCGCCTGTGATTATTACTTTTTCATATCCTATGGGATCTTCAAGAGCTGCAGAATTGATAATGTTGTCAACAAACCTTTTAATGGATTTGATGTGTAGCCCTTCGGTACATTTGAGGGTTTCCGCTTCTTCGGGAGAGATTTTTCTCTCATCCTCAATGGATTTGGTAACTGCTTCACCGCCGATGAGCCTGACCCGGAGAAGGTTGATTCTGCCGTCGGTTATTCCGCAGAAAGTGGTTTTGGTAGCTCCGAAGTCTATAATCAGAGCATCCTTAACCTTGTTCTGGGCGGCTGCCCTTGAAAGGGCGCAGGGTTCCGCATCAACGATCTGAACTCCGTTGCCTGAGGATTTAATAAAAGTGTCAAGCTGATCTTTTATGGCAACCAGAGCACCTGCATTTTCCTTATGGATAAAGGAAATATCCCACACAAGTTTATCGGGTGGAAGGACCATGGTTTCGATCAGTTCTCCGGGGAGAATGTCCCGAATCCGTTTCTTATCGGTAAATGGGAAGCTGAATTGTCTGTATGACACAAAATTGGACGGTAAAATAAGAATCTTTCTTGCGGGTTTCCCTTTGGAAACTCCGGCAGATCCTCCGATACCGCTCTTGAGGGTAATTCTTCGTATGTTAGTTTTTCCGCAGTCTATTCCCTGATTAATTGCCATTCTATTGCACCTGCCAGAAAACCAGACGACCTCCGGTCTTCTTTCCTCTGCGGTATATTGCAGTTAATTCTGCAGAATCCTTCTTATCGTAGCTTTGCACTGTCAATGTTATCCTGAAGCTGCCGCTTTTAACATCGGCGAATTTTTTTATTCTGTAAAGCAGATCATGGCTCATTCCGGTTGCATCCACCAGATCGTCCATTTTCTTGATAGGTTCCGTTTCTCTTTTTCTGATGATTTCTGCCACAAGATCGGTGGTCATTTCATCATCAAGGGCAAGAAGCACATCCTTATCGGCAGTATTGATGTTGACTTTCTGTCCTGACCAGACAGTGAGAACATCTTTAAGCCCCGGGTATGCAACGCCGTTGCTCACCCTGCCGTTGTAATAATCTTCCATTCCTTTGATATATTTAATCTCTTCGATGGAGTCGAGATCTCCGTTTTTAGCTGGTCTTTCCTTAGGATAATCGAGTCCTTCGGCGCCGCATGGAATTCGTCTTTCCGAGTCTGCATCAATCCAGTCCAGCAAAGTATTAACCGTATCGGGTTCAAGATCAATATTTCTGAAGAGCCTTCTGAAGAGTTCGATGTTTTCCTTCGGGGGCGTAGTTCCTGCCAGCAGTAGATTCGGATTGAGTTTTCTATCCTCATCTTCTATTTTTACCTGAATGGTAGCCTGTTCCTCTTCCAGATCGTAGGGGGGCATTTCCTGCGCCCACATATCGAATTTGGAATCCACATCACCACTATCCATGGCAAAGAGCTGTGAAGCTGCGGCATAGGCAGATCTTGAAATATAGTAAGCTTTTTCCTTAAAAACGGTTTTCTGGTAGTATTGGGAAGTAAAAATAACATCGGATGACAGTTGAACCATCATGATGTATATAATTCCAATCGCTCCAAGAACAGATAACAGAACCAAAGTTTACAGCCTCTTCGAATTATTTGCCGGATTCCCGTGCTTTCCTGCGTTTGGCTGCAAGTAAAGCTGCACAGACGATGATGATTGCAAGACTGAAATACTGGGCAAGGGAGATTTCGATACCGCCGGGGTATTGGTTTGCCGTATTTTCCCTGAAGAATTCAACGACAAATCTGATAACGCCATAAGCAGCAAACATCAGCAGAGTCATTTCCCCGTCAAATTTCTTTTTCTTCCACCACCAGAGGAAAAGAAAGAAACAGACCACAAGCATCAGGGTTTCATAAAGCTGGGTGGGATGTCTGAGTCCATGAATGCCTGCATCGTGAAAATTGACAGCCCATGGGAGGCTGCATTCCTTGCCGTAGCAGCAGCCGTTCATAAAACAGCCGAGTCTGCCGATGGCAAGGGCTAATGTGCCGTGAACGGAAGCATAGTCTGCAATTCTTCCCATAGGTATCTTTTTGAGATAACTCATCAGGAAAAGTCCCAGAAAGCCGCCAATCATAGCGCCATGCCATGATAATCCGCCTTCTCTGATGTAGAGAATATGAATGGGTGATTTCAAAAATGTTCCAAGATTGAGACAGACATAGAAAAGTCTTGCTCCTATGACTCCGCCTGCAATAGAATAGATGGACACATCAACAGCTTCATCGTAGGTGAGCTTCTCAATATCGTGGGTATATTTCATTACAATAAGTGTAACAATATACGAAACCACCATCATAACGCCGTAGTAATAAATAGGGAAGTTTCCGATTTTAAATGCTATGGGGTGCAAAATTTCCTCCGGTTTAGTTTCCTGCCGTTAATTTTCCTGCTGCCAATCTTCAGCGCAACCTGCAGCGGGAACGGTATTTCCATCTGACGCTTTCATTTTCCTTGCTTTTTCAAGTATTTTCCAGCCTTCAGGATCCTTTGCTGCAAGTTTAGTGTATTTTTCCAGATATTTTATTCCATTATCAGGAAAATTATTTTTTACAAGGGTTGTACCAAGGAGGAGCATATCCTCCTTTTTAAGCTGTCCAATCTTTTCAAGGTAAAAAAGAAAAGGCAGGGCACATTCCTGCTTATCTGCCATGTGCAAATACCGGACAGCTTTTCTGACAGCCTCAGCGTCACCGGCTGCTTCCCGCAGTGCTTCGATACAAAATGAGGCTGCTTCTCCGTATGCCCCCATTTTACTGTAATTCTCCGCAAGAATCAAGGTTATGTGAGGATTATGGGGAGCTTTGGCATGTGCTTCCTGAAAAAGCCGGAGGGATTCTTCGATTTTTCCTTCATCTTCGAGAATTTTTCCATAAATTAAAGCTGTTTCCGATGTTCTTTCCGAAGGAGGAAGGTCCCGGAGATAATAAAGAAGTTCATCTTTTCTTCCGGATAGTTTAAGAGCTTTTGTTTTTAATTCACAGAATCGTTTTTCCCGGTAAAAATTTTCACCATATTTTACAAGCGTATTCAGAGCCTTCAAGGGTTCATCCACTGCGAGCTGAAATTCCGCCGCCTTGAGAACCAGTTCGATATGAGGCTGATTTATATTCCCACCCCACTCAAGCATTTCAATGGCGGCTGATTTCATACCGGAATCAAACAGGATCTGGGCTGAAGCTGCTATGGCTGCGGGATTGTCAGGATAATTGTTCAGAATGTTTCTGAGCATATTTTCTGCAGATTCAAGAGAACCGATTTTATAAGTACACATAGCAATATATGTGAGAACATCGGGTTCAGGGTAATCGAGTCTGTATGCCTGATAGAAATACCTCTCTGCCAGCTTTATGCTGCCATGCTCATAGAGATGAACCCCTCTGTCGAAGTATGCCTGAGGTTCGTGTCCTCCGAGAAAGACTCCAGTATCAAGACCGCAGGATTTGCAGACGGCATCAGGCTGTTTTCCGCTTTTACCACAGAAGGGGCATATCACTTCTGATCCCGAATCTTTACCGGCAGGTATTAAATCAAGACATCTGTTCAAATCCGCTATTAGTTCATCCATATCGCCATATCTGTTTGCCGGTTCATAGCTGAGACCTTTTTCAACAAGTGCAGCCACAATATCAGGTATATAAGGCGTGTATTTTTTCAGGGAAGGAATGCAGAATGGAGCAAACTCATCGGGTTCAATGCCTGTAAAGATATAGAAAGCGAGGCAGCAGAGGCTGTAAATATCCGTTCTTACGGAAACGGAAGAGGTTATCTGTTCCGGTGCCTTAAACCCCGGATTTCGGGCGATTTCCAGGTTCAAAGCAGATTCGGGGAGATTCAGACTTATGCCTGCAAGCTGTGGTTTTCCATCGCTGCCTATGATGATATGCTCCGGTTTCAGGTTGAGATGGAGGATTTCAGGTTTGTTATTATGTAAGAATTTCAGTATTTCAGCGGTCTGTAAAATCATTTTTACCGATTGTCTGAGAGAAAGGGGGGGTAAAGAACCGGTCCTTATGCTGCTTAGTTTTTCTCCATCGAGCCAGCTCATAACAATACAAGCCCATCCGTCTTCCACGGAAAAGTCGATAATCTGAGGGACTCCCTGATTTTTGACGCCTGCAAGATTTTTCATTTTTTTCCGGAAAACAAATTCATCGGTGATTCCTGATTCTCCGGCGGACAGCCTGATGCATCTGACTGCAACCATATCTCTGAGAAACTGGGGATCCGCCGCCCGGTAAGTAACAGTATTTTCTTTTTTTCCGATAACTTCAAAAATCTTGTATTTCAGACCGGAAACATTTACAAAACTATTCATGTTACAGTAATTCTACAGTTTCAGAATATTTCCCTATGATTTCCATATATTAGCAAGATAAAGGGAACAAGAATAGTTTGTCGTATTGTTAAAATTACGGGAACTATGCCGATTGCCATGTTACTTAACCGGAGCATCGGAGAAAGTGCTTCAATACTTAAGATAATAAAAGGTTGTATTATTCGAAGGGTGAATAATTAATGGGCAAACAATTTTAAGGCAAATCAGGCGTTTTCCTGATGTATGGATAAACAATGATTGTGTAAAAAGGTGTTTTCCTGATGGAAAATCATCCTGAGCCTTTTTCAGGCTTCAGCAGCAATCAGGTTTAATATGCCGTATTATTTGCGGTGTGACTGAATCGCTGTTGTTTTTCGCAATGTCATATAGACAAGGGGTAAACAATAAAACGACGAGGGTTATTATGTGCGCCGAATTCAAAGACTTAGCGGATTTAATCGGTGAAGAGAAACTAAGACAGAAGATGGCAGAACTTGGAGAAGAGAAACCTTCCGGCAAAGCTCTGCAGGAAGGCTCTATTGTTAATGAACGTTATAAAGTTCTGAAAATTCTGAACGACAAGGGAAGCCGCGCATGTTATCTGGTTAAGGATATAAAAGTAACAGATAAAAAGTTTCTTCTCCGCGAGTTTACCCCGGAACCGATGGACAAGCACAAACTCCGGGAACGCAGGGAAAAATTCCGGGAAATTATCAGAATTCTATCCAGCTTCAAGCATAAAAACCTCACTGAGGTTTATGACGGTTTTTCGGAAAACAACCGTGAATACTGTATTATGGAGTATATCGAAGGTCTGGATCTTTCCAAACTGATGGAAATGAGCACCACCGGATTCCCTGAGAAAAAGGTTGTTGACTGGGGTCTTGCCCTTGCGGATTCCATCGAGTTTATGCATTACAGACCCAAGCCTTTCACTCTGGGTGAAATGGGACCGCAGCAGATTATGGTGGACAGCGGCGGCACCCTGAAAATCATCAGCTACGATCTCCAGCGGTTTTTTGATCCCAAACGAACCCTTGAGTTTATGCCCGATGATCCGGAAACCCTTTATGATGATATAACAAAATTTGCACAGACGCTCTATTTTCTTCTCACAAAGGAAGAATATGACGAGCACGCATACGAACTGAATTTTCCAAAGGGGACATCCCCCAAGCTGGTAAAACTGCTTGAAACCACCTGCAATCCGGGGCAGAAGAGTATCGGTTCGATCAAGGTATTCAGGCAGAAGCTGCAGGATTCGCTGGTACCCGAGGAAGATCTGACCAAAAAAGGCGCAGAAAAAGTCTGGGATGACTGGTTTAACCTCTGGAAAAAGCTAAAGCTCAGGACAATCGATGCAGGCGCTCGTTTCTGGGATGGTTTTACAGCCCAGCACCCCCTGACAATCGGATTTGAAGTAATATTCATACTGTTTCTGATTTTCTGGAGTGTTTCTCATTCTCTCAAGCCGCCGCCGAAGGACAATCCGCCCGGTTCTATCTTTGTAACCAGCGATAAATATCTGATGTCGGTGTTTTCACCTGCAAAAAATAATGAATTCGATATTTTTCAGCAGAATGAGATCAGTTTCACGCCGTCAAATGTTTTTCATGCCCATATAAAACTGGCTGGTGAAACGGGTTTATATCTCGCAGGAAAGCCGGTAATCATAAAAAGCGATAAACCGGTGAATAAGGATGTTCTTCTTATTTGCGACGCCCTGAACCCGTATATTCATGTTTTTGATGTAAAAAACAACGAACTGATTGGCTCTCTTAAAACCGATGTGGATCCGGGAGCCATATTTACTGATCCTGAAGAAAAGAACATTTATGTTCTCCACAACGCAAGCGCAACCATTTCAGTGCTTAATCCGAAGAACCTGAAACTGGACAACCGGATAACCACAGGCTCATGCCCTATGTCCCCCATTTATCTTGCTGCAGGAGAATATGATGAAAAGGGTATAAAAACAGAGAGGCTCAAAACAGAAACAGCAGCAAAACCTGCAGTTCCAGCGAAGAAAATGCCGCCTTCCCCGACTGTAATTATATCCAACCCGCCATCAAAGAAGATAGAATTTATAAACCCGGAAACAGGTAAAGTAAAGGATATACTCCGCCTCGACGGACAACCGGGCAAGATGGTTCTGTCACCGGAAAAAGACAGAATTTATGTTCTGGATATAAAAAACAACAAGCTGCTCAATATTGAGCTTAAAACCTGGGATATTTCCCAGTATGATCTGCCTTGCAACGAAACCCCGGCAGACATAGTAATGGATCCCGCCAACAAAAAACTCTGGATCACACAGCCTGTAAATGGTATGGTATCCCCCTTCGACATAACCACGGAAAAATTCGGCAAGCCGGTTAACCACAAGGGCCAGCCGATGAAACTTGCGGTTAATAACGGACAACTGTGGCTTCTCAACAAAGGAACCAAAGACCTGAATGTTCTTGATACCAACGGTGCAATTATTTCAAGAATATCCCTCGACAGGGTTCCCAACGGTATATGTTTCATAAAATAGTCCTTTTGGCTAATCATGCTCAATGGATTATATCCATAGACTGATGAAACATGAGAAAATCACAGCTATAATTTATCTACAGGCATTATAAAAAGATATAAGCAGAAGAGGAGGAGTTGAATTGTACCAAGCGCCTGAACAAAACAGCAAGTGCAGGGGTATGACCCTTATCGAAGTTCTGTTTGCCTTGATGCTGCTAACACTGATGATCATGGTCCTTTCAGGACTGGTTATGCAGGCAATGAAAGCTGAGCAGCAGGAAGGCTCTTATACTGCCGGAACCCTGATTGCCGAAACAGTGATTGAACAGCTGAAAACGAGTATCGTTAAGGTTGACGACTTTAATAATCTGGCAAGCACCGACTATAAATATGTAACCGATTTCGACAACTACATATATAAGGTCGATGTAACATCTCTCACTACGAGCGTTGATCTTGTAAGAGTAACGGTATATTTCAGAGATTTTTCCAAGACCTATGCTTCACCGGATACCCGCAAAGTCAACGGTGGAAAAATAATGACCCTGGGAACAAATATCAACAGACCCTGACAAACGAAAGGATGTGAGAGCATTGTCAGCAGGAGCAGAAAAGCGCAAATCCCGGCGAGGCATAACATTGATCGAACTTATGGTGGCTATAGCTATTTTTGCCACAGTGATAACAATCACATACATGTCCTGGAATGTAGTTACTCTGAACTTTAATCTTATTTCAGCCAAGGTGGATGCGAGACAGAAAGCAAGGGAAGGCGTTAATTATGTCCAACAGGATATAAGCATGGCATCATACATATTTTGCGGAAGAACCGTTACATTCGGTGATCATTTATACACCATCCCCCTTACCGGCGTTTCATCCACCAATATGCTCATAGCAATTCCGGAGAATGCCGACTGGACAAGTTACAAGATAGTCGGTTATTATATTGCCGCCAAAAGTCCGGCAGATCCGGCAAACCCTAATGCTTACACACTATACAGACAGATTGCTTCAGGGGTAACCGAAGCAACGGCAGGTCCGGTTCAGAGTATGGATTTCTCAAAAATCCCTGCAACTTCAGTGAGCAGAAGAGTAATTGCCGACTATATAGACGCTACGAAAATGTCCTTTGAAGCAGGCGAACAGTCCAGATACATAGATATTGTAATGGCTACTAATAAGCGGCAGCTTACCAACAGTAAATACGAACCCGCTCTTCTTGAACTGACTGTTTCTCTGATGAATAAATTCTGATTTGAGGGAGGTTAACAATGAATAATCACTCAGAACAAAAAGGCAGCTTTAAAAATCCCCTCAGAACCGACAGCAGACAAAAGCAAAGGGGTTACGCCCTGTTTATCGTTCTTATGATATTCCCCATCGTTTACATGCTTGCAGGCACAATTATGCAGAGAGTAAACGATGATGTAAGATTCACCAACCATTTTATGGATGTTAAACAGGCAAGATACATTGCCGAAGCTGGAATTAAAAGCGCTATGTATGATTTTGCCGCATCAAACTATACCAAGTTCACCCATGATTACGACGGAACTAATTTCACGGCAAAATCCTCCTCAACAAGACTTACACCGTCATACCCCAACATCACAATCGACGCCACTGACGGTTTTTACAAATGGACCTGGACTCCGGGAAGCACCTTCCAGAGTTTTACTGCTTCAGGAAACACGGAAAGCTTTAAATACCGCATCTATCAGTATGCAGATTCATCCAAAAAGGATTATTGGGTAATTGAAGCATGGGGTTATTATAAAACAGGTTCTGCAGGCTTTCAGGTTCACGGTAAAATCGAACCGGTTTTCAAATACGCACTGTTTGGAAACGAAACACTTTCGGAGTTTACCCGAGGCTCCCTTCAGACCATCAACGGTAATGTCCATTCCAACGGCGATTTGTTCTTCAGACCTTCAAACGCCAATCTGGTGATTTATGCCGATTCAATCACAGCCCACGGCAATATGGTGAGATATCAGGATGCATGGGGCAGAACAGATTCCGGAGGAACTGTTCAAATAGCAAAAAGCAGCGCTACAGGTTCTCTGGTAACAATGAACGGAAAGGATCAGGGTTACTCCGGCAAAGGCAGCGCTTTTGACAGCTACAACTCTGGCTGGCTTAATGTAAGCACAGGCGCTTACACAAAATGGGGCGGAGTAGTCAGAGACGGAAACCTCGGCGGAAGCAAAATATCACCTCCTGTGGTTGAAGCTATGGAAGCAGGCGGATATTACGAACAGAATGCGGATATGGTTATCACTTCGACCTCCACAGGCACAGGGTTATCCTCAAAAACATTCTACAACAATGCAGAGGCAAAAAGCGAAACTGTCAAACAGATTGATATGTCCGCTATTTCATATCCATCAGACGGACTGGTTATCTATGCAAAAACCCCTATAAGGCTCGTGAACTGCCAGAAGCTTGGTGGAAAGGTTACGATTGTTTCAAACTCCAATATCTATACAGTTGGTGATTTCAATAAAGTTTATGGAAATCTGGCTTCTTACACAGCAGGATCTTCCACAAAAGTGCCTGCGGCCATTATGACCACTCAGAGAATCTACCATCTTTCCAGCAACTGGAGCGATGCATCGAATGCATCAAAAAGTTCGACCATTACTACTGCCAAGGACGATCCCCTTTATACCGGCGATGATAAGAATGTGGTGGAGATTAATGCAGCGCTGGTTGACGGAACTCCCTGCGTGGATGAAATCAACTATGTAAAAACCTACAACGGCGTTACAAACCCCCTCTACACAGGCACGGACAAACCGGGCGGAAACTACTGCTGGGCGAACTCCGACGACCTTATCGAAGCCTGGGGAACAACGACAACCTACAGCGGAACGGCGATTCAGCCTACCCTCAAGAAGAGAGGCGCAATTGTTCACCTTGAAAATGCGGTTATGGCAAAACTGGACAATTCAAATGCAGGTCCCGGAATTGCTGCATGGACAATGAAGACTCATTATACGGTTCCGATCCGTGACTACGGTTATGACAACGATTTTAAGGATGCCAACAAGCAGCCTCCCCTGACGGTTCTCACGGGTAAAGTCGTTTATATCAAAACCCTCGGCGAAGGTTACAACAAATAACGGTTCAAACAGGGTAAATTCAAAGGGATAAATACAGAGCTGTCTGAAAAAGTATTCAGGCAGCTCTTTTCATATTATCATGTAACGAAGGAAATCAAAAATTTTCGTTTAATTAAGGGATCCTTATGACTATTACAGGAATGCAAAAGAACAAAACCAGCGGAAGCTCAGGCAGAAAAACCTCTGTTAAGGCATCAGCTTCTTCTTCCCTTTCACCGGAAGCAAGAGAAAAAAAATCAGGACGGATCAGGGAGTTAAGCGGTCTTTCCATGATGTTTGCAGGAGTTTTTCTATTTGTCTGTTTTATTCTTCCCCAATCTACAGGCATTGTGGGAAAAACCCTTTGGGGAGCCTTCAGCCATACATTCGGCTGGGGTTCGTATCTTTTCCCATGGATAATAATTTATGCAGGGTTGCACCTTACCCTGAAAGGTTCGATTTTGTCATGGAAATGGGCAATGCCCCTTATTGCCTTCCTGTATCTTGATGCGGTTATTCTCACCCATCTGGTCAATGACAACGGCGGAGTTGTGGGAAAGTTTCTCACATCATTTATTACAAAAATCATCGGCAAAACAGGCGGATTTTTCCTTGTAATCTTCACAGGCCTGATCCTTCTGCTTCTTATCACCCAGCTTTCAGTCCGTCAGGTTTTAAAAGCTCTTTCCGTACCTGTAAAGGCAATGGGAAGATTTATGAAAAAGTTCTGGCATTTCATAAGTATGCACGACGAAAACAAAGCGGAAAAGAAGAAAGAAAACGATGAGGACATGGAAGAAATCCCGGATCTTTCAGGCGCGGTAAAGGTTAAGGCAAAAACCGGAGTGAAGGAAAAACCGGCAAAGAAAACTGAAACACTGATAAAAGCAGAACCGGTTGTTCCAAAAGCAAAACAGGGGCTTATTCCCGACGAGGATTTTCTTGCGTCGGAAGCTGAGCTTGAACTGGATATGGAAGAACCTGAGGACTATGAGGACGAGGAAGAAATAGTCGAACCGGTTAAACCTCTGAAAGCTCAGGAGCCTCCTAAACCGAAAAAGGTGATCTTCTATGAAGAAGAAGATTTCCCTGAAGATGATGACTATATTCCCCCGACACCGGTTCCGGTGGTTATGAAAGCCAGGGATTCAATGGCTGAATCCGCTGCTGAAAATGTAGATACCGACGAACCTTTTGCCCTTGAAATAGATACATTTGAAATAACAGGCGGAAAGCCTTCAGGTTATGAGCAGATCGATATGTTCGGAGATGCGAAGCCTGTAAGGAAAATTCCCGCCGCAGACGAACCTGTGCCCCCAAGGCTTGCCCCCCGCAGTTTCAACTATAAACTTCCCCCCCTCAATCTTCTGAGAAGTGCGGAAAAATCGGGAGAGGACGAACAAGCCCGGGATTATTCGCCACTGCTGGAAGAAACTCTCGCCAATTTTGGCGTTACAGTTAAAGTTATAAACATCGTCAGAGGTCCCACGGTTACAAGATACGAGCTTCAGCCTGCAAAAGGCGTGAAAGTAAGCAAGGTAACAAATCTTGCCAACGATATTGCTCTTGCCCTTGCTGCATATTCGATAAGAATCGAAGCTCCTATTCCGGGAAAATCCGCCATAGGAATCGAAGTGCCAAACCACAGAATCGATCCTGTATTCCTGCGGGATATTCTCTTTGAGGCAAAATACAAGAAGCACTCTCCCCTGTCCCTTGCTCTGGGCAAAGATATTGCAGGAAACCCGGTGATGGGTGATCTGTTGAAAATGCCCCATCTACTTATTGCAGGAGCCACAGGTTCGGGTAAGTCCGTATGTATCAACAGCGTTATCGGAAGTATTCTTTACAAAGCTACTCCCCTTGATGTTCAGATGATAATGGTTGACCCCAAGAGGGTTGAGCTTTCACTTTTCGAAGGAATCCCCCACCTTGTGGATATTAAGCTGCCCGGTGGAAAGAAAATCATCACAGATCCAAAAGCGGCAACTCTTGCCCTGAAAACAGTCAGCGAAATAATGGACAGGCGGTATGAAGATTTTGTGGCATTAAAAGTCCGCAATATAAAAGAGTATAATGAAAAAGCAGATGAAGCTATTCCTTATATACTCATTGTTATTGACGAACTTGCAGACCTTATGATGGTTTCATCCTCAACGGTTGAGCAGTATATATGCCGTATAGCACAGCTCGGAAGAGCTTCGGGTATTCATCTGATTGTAGCCACCCAGAGGCCCTCGGTGGATGTAATCACAGGCCTTATCAAAGCAAATATTCCGTCAAGAATTGCCTTTGCGGTGTCTTCAATGGTGGACTCCCGCACAATTCTGGACAGATCGGGAGCAGAGAAACTCCTCGGTAAAGGCGACATGCTCTATCTGCCCGTGGACGCAAGCGAGCCCCGGAGAATTCAGGGAGCTTATGTATCAGGAGAGGAGATTGAGAACGTGGTAGAATTCTGGAAACAGCAGCCTCCGCCGGAGAACAACATTCCAATCGAACTTGAATTGTCAGCTTCAAACAATCATGACGACAATGACGGAGAAGACGATGAACTTCTCAATGAAGCTATCGAAATAATAAAAATGACCCGTCAGGCAAGCGTGTCCAATCTTCAGCGCAAAATGAAAATCGGCTACGCAAGAGCGGGCCGGATGATGGATCAACTTGAAAGAAAAGGCATTGTTGGTCCCGCAGACGGAAGCAAACCCCGTAAGATTATGCTGCCCGGATTTACGGATATGGAATAGGAAAACCGGCATTCAATCGATATAACCTGTCGGTATTAGGGAAATTCCATAAGCTGCAAGCGTAATGAGTATGTAAAACATTGCAAAGGTGTTGATGGTATGTATATTTTTAAAAATGTACTCTGACAATACAGCCTGAAAGATAATGGTTAGAATTAATCCGGGAATACAGTATAGAACAAAATTTGCAGGGAAATGCCCAATCAGATATGTGAGAAGGGTTTGCTCCCCGGAACATCCGTAATAACCTGAAATAGTTCCCAAAATAATAATTACCAGAAAAGCAAAGAAGAAAATCGAATGTCTGACAAATTGGGTAAGGGAGTTTTTTTGTTGTAATTCTGATTGATAATCAGGCATATTTATTACGCCTCCTGCAATTTATTCAGGGTAAAATCCTAAATGAATTACCCTCTGAAGGTCGGCATCGGGATAAAATATATCTTTATATACCTCTTTACAAAACTACTAAGATGTGGGATAATAAATTAATTGTATTTTCAACTATTGTTTTTGCAACTATTTTTTCATCAGGAGATTGATATGGATCTAATTAAGTTTATGGGAAAACTGGATGATTTGTCAATTGTCAGACGGAGAATAATCCGAACTATAGATACAAGCCCTCTGAACCTGTCGATAAACAAAACTCAGGAAAATGTCCTGATGGCAATATTAAAGACACCCCGCAACAATATGACCGATTTAAGCGTCCAGGTGGGAATTGAAAAAAGCTCACTAACCAGAGTCATCGATTCACTGATTGAAGAAGGTCTGGTTATGCGAACACACCGCCTCAGCGACAGGCGGACTATAAACTGCGTTCTCACTGAAAAAGGTATGGATGTGGCAAACCGGATAGATGTTATTATGAGAGAACATCTTGAGAGTAAATTTTCAGACCTTTCAGAAGAAGAGAAAGACAAACTATTCACACATCTTTCAGAAGCAGTGGAAATGCTGTTCAAAAGCAGGCTTTTTAAGAAAAGCTAAAGGGAATACTATGGATTATTATGAAAAACTCTGCTCATCTGCTGATATAACAGAAACAAACACTGACAATTATGAGAAACAGAAACAGTTATTTGAAGCAAGAATCAGCGAAATGAAGCCTGTCGAATGCGCTGACTTTGCTTTTTCCAACTGGGATATCTGTTTTGAAGACAGTATTCTGGATTATTTTTATGAACATCAGCATACCATCACAAACGATGAGAAATTATCTATCATTTCCATTATGGAGAAATATGTGGATTCTGAGGATGAGTTTCTTCGACATATTATTGCGATTATACTCCGATTTGTCAGTGCTGATAATTCTCCGCTGCTTGAGAAACTGATTACCGACAGTGAAGATATTGTCAGATTCGAAGCTCTTGAAAGTCTTGCAAAAACAGCTGGTGTAAAAGCAGTTGATAAACTTATTGAAATATACAAAACCGATAAAGAAGCAATAGTCAGAGTTGTTGCCATAAGGCAGCTTGGCTTTTTAAAAGGAATAAACCTTACAGACCTCTTTATGGATGCCGTGGAAAATTCCAATCTGATGGAAATATACTCAGCAGCCTGCGCTGCCCTTGCAGAACAAAAAAACAAAAAAGTTTATAAATTTTTGCAAAGACAATATATCAGAGCTGGTTGTTCCTATGATAAAGCTTGTCTTGCCTACGCTCTTTTTATACAAGGCGAAAAAGATAAATTAAAAAAACTGTTTTCTTCATTAACAATAAAAGGTAAAGATAATTATGATACAAGATATGAAACAGGATTGTTTCTTGAATGGATCTACTGGCGTTCTGACTACCGTACGAGAATGCTTATTTTAGAGAAGATGAAAAAAGCACAGTTAGTGGAGAATGAGGCGGCAATACTTGAAGAAATCACAAACTGTCTGGAAGAAATGGAACCTGATATTCAGACTTACATACAAAAGAGACACGGCAAGTTTACCGCCGGACAGCGGCCCAAACCTTTTTTCAGAGGATTTGATTAACCGGCATTAACTAAAAATATGGCTGGTATTGATTGACCGCGGGGATAAGAGACCCTCAGAGGAAACCACACTTTTTTGGAAAAACAAGTTTTCCCCCGAACCTGATACCTCTGAAACCAACACCGGATTTCATTCCGATGGAAGGCATAACAGCGAAACGGACCCGCAGAGGCCGACCGCAATAAAAAATCAAACCAAAAATCCTTTGAAAGCGCGGAATACATGTTATTTTCGCCACATTGTCATAATCAGATTTAAAGTAAAGGCAAGGTCGGTTGTGGGCAGGTTTATTGCCATTATTCCTACGATTAGCATTGTATTTCCATTTCCGGAGTTTTCGGGTGGAGGCGAGTTCGCTTAACCGGGGGACAGGCGGGACGCCTGCGATCCGGCAGTTGCTGGCGAAGCTTACCGTTATGAGGTTTGCTGGCGGTTGGCGATTGGGTTTGGGACCCGGGGGACAGGCGGGACGCCCATGAATTAAGGCATGGATTTATCTAATCGCTCACGAGGTTTGTGTCGGTTTGCCCAGTTCCCAGAGAAAACTTTTTGAAAAAAGTTTCCTCCGGACCTCCTTCCCAAAACTTTTGGAATTGGGGACCGAATGGGGGGCTGGACCGACGGGGGTGGGGACCGTCAGAGGAGACCACGCTTTTTTGGAAAAGCGAGGTCTCCTCCGAACCTCCTCCCTTGAAAAACAGGAGTATTTGGCTTGGGGTTTGAGTGATTTTTTCAAATCATTGAAAGATAACCCAGGAGCAGGCAGCGCC
>JAJTBE010000111.1 GCA_021287065.1 Bacillota bacterium | reverse complement strand
AGATGGAAAAATTAATATTGAATATAAGCAGCTTACTTTTGCCATAATCAGTTATCAGGAGGTTTCGGACAACAGTCTGGATAAGCCTGATAAGGCAGAATCTGTTTCAATTTTTGATACTGAAAAATATCAAAATGATTTTAACAGGATGAAAAGAAATGTGAAAGTCACTGATAAAGAAATTCATAGCTATCTGCTTTTCCATCTTAAAAGATTTTTTGAAGAAAAGAATATTCTGGTGGAAGAACCTGAATCTATCAGGCTTGATTCAAAGAAAAACAATCTTCTTATAAAAACCGGTGATAAAATTGTTACTGTAACAGTTAACAGTAAGAAAGCCATAGACTTTAAATTTACAACATTTAATTATAAGCACAAAGGTGATACCTTCAAAGGTTCAACAATCGTAACCGTCTGTTCTGATTCAAATGATTCGCATAAAAGAATAATTCTGGTAAATTTTTTAATCAAAAATGACGGTTTCATCAGTCTTGAGTTTGATCAGGTGAACTGAATCGTGCTTTTTTCCGGAATTTGCCGGAAACTCTTCATCTATATTCCTCCTTGCTAAATCGTTGAAAACATTATATAATCATTCAAATTCTGTAATACCCGGAGGGTTATTTATGTTTTACAATCATGAAGAAATTGAGAAAAAATGGCGTCAGGTTTGGGAAGAAACCGATGCTCATGCAACTCATGACAATACACCCAAGCCCCGGCATTATTGCCTTGATATGTTTCCTTATCCCAGCGGCGAAGGTCTCCATGTAGGCCACTGGAGAGGTTATGTGCTCAGCGATGTCTGGTGCCGTTATATGAAGATGAAAGGCTACGAAATTCTTCATCCTATGGGATGGGATGCTTTCGGTCTTCCTGCTGAAAATGCCGCTATTAAAAAGGGTCTCCACCCTGTGGTGAGCACTCAGCAGAATATTGATAATATGAAGCGGCAGCTAAAGGAAATGGGTTCGATGTATGACTGGAGCAGAGAGGTTAATTCCTCGGCGCCTGATTATTACAAATGGACTCAGTGGATATTTCTCAAACTTCATGAAATGGGACTTGCTTATAAAAAAGAAGCTCCGATCAACTGGTGTCCTTCGTGCCGTACAGGTCTTGCCGATGAGGAAGTCGTTCAGGGCGCCTGTGAAAGATGCGGAGAACTTGTTTCAAAGAAATATCTGAATCAGTGGTTCTTCAGAATTACAGATTATGCAGAGAGACTTCTCACTGATCTGGAAGAACTCGACTGGCCCCAGAGAGTAATAACCATGCAGGCTAACTGGATTGGAAAATCCTATGGTGCCGAGGTCATTTTCAGAATAGACGGTTTCGATGAGGATCTGACAATCTTCACAACAAGGCCGGATACTCTGTTTGGCGCTACTTATATGGTTCTCGCTCCGGAACATCCTTATGTTGATATGATTACAACCGACGAGCAGAAACAGCAGGTCAGGGAATATGTGGAAAAAGCCCAGTCAGCTACGGAAGTTGATAGAATTTCCGAAGAAAAGGAAAAAACAGGGGTTTTCACAGGAGCTTATGCCATTAATCCTGTAAACGGTGAAAAGATACCAATCTGGATTTCCGACTATGTCCTTTTGTCATACGGAACCGGCGCCATTATGGCTGTACCCGCTCATGACACAAGAGATTTTGCCTTTGCGACCAAATTTAATCTGCCGATTCGCCAGGTCATACTTCCTCCCGATGGTTCGAAGGAAATGAAGGAAGCTTTTGCAGATGAGGGAACAATGGTCAATTCAGGTGAGTTTGACGGTCTTTCATCATCAGAGTGTTTCGAGAAAATCGTTGAAAAACTCTCTGAACAGAATCTTGCCCGCCAGCAGGTTAATTATAAACTCAGAGACTGGCTTATTTCCCGCCAGAGATACTGGGGAGCGCCTATTCCCATGGTTTATTGCGAAAAATGCGGAACAGTGCCTGTACCAGTAGAAAACCTGCCGGTTCTTCTTCCCTTTGTTGAAAAATACCAGCCTTCAGGAACAGGGGAATCACCTCTGGCAGCTATTCCTGAATTTGTTCATACAAAATGCCCCAAATGCGGCGGCGATGCAAAAAGGGATACCGACACCATTTCCCAGTGGGTCTGTTCATCATGGTATTTCCTCCGTTATGCATCACCTCACGAAGATAAAGTGCCTTTTGACGAAGACAAGGTAAAAATGTGGCTTCCTGTCGATCTTTATGTCGGCGGAGTTGAGCATGCAATTCTGCATCTTCTCTATTCCAGGTTTATAACCAAGGTTCTTTATGAAGCAGGCTGCATCGATTTCAAGGAGCCTTTCTCCAGATTGTTTAATCAGGGCATGATTTGCAGAGTCGGCGAAAAATCCGGCAAACTGGAAAAGATGTCCAAGTCCAAAGGTAATGTTGTTAATCCCGATACACTGGTAAACAAGTTCGGGACCGATTCCCTCAGAGCTTACGAATTGTTTATCGGACCGCCTGAGCTGGATTCGGAATGGGATGATTCAGGTATCGAAGGCGTTTACCGCTGGCTCAAAAAGTTGTTTGTTTTCGTAAAATCCGCCAATTTTGCTAACGGCAGCGAGATTTCAAGAGAAGTAAAACGCTATATCCATACAGCTATCCGCAAGATAACCGAGGATATAGAACGCTTCCACATGAACACCATTATTTCAACCCTGATGGAATGTTTCAACAACCTTCAGGATTATGCCAAAAAGCATCCCGGCCGCATTTACAAGGAATCCATAGGCGAATACATCCGCCTGATGGCGCCGGTGGTTCCACACCTTGCGGAAGAACTCTGGCAGAGTCTTGGAAATAAAGGCAGCATCTTTGATGTGAAGTGGCCCGAATTCAACCCCGACTTCATCAGAAAAGACAGCGCAATGATTGTTGTTCAGGTAAACGGAAAAGTCCGGGATAAGATCGAAATGCCTGCCGGCTCCCCTCAGGACAAGGTTCAGGAAGTCTGTCTTGCTGCTGAGAAAGTAAAATCAGTTGTTGATGGCAAAGAGATCAAAAAAGTTATCTATGTTCAGGATAAGATTCTGAATATAGTTGTTGGTTGATTTGTGTGCAAATGATTAATATATAAAATAAAAAGAAGCTGCGCTCCGGAAAGTGCAGCTTCTTTTATTTTTGCCCCATCTTTATAAAAATGTAACACAATGATAACAAATGCAGCTAATCCCCAATATTTTCTTCTGAAGACAATAATGGTATAATTGGATCAGGTCTGCGAAAGTGAGGTTTTCATATGCCTGGTTTTCCTATAGATATAAACCCTTCCATTAGTACTCTTGTTGATAATGCCCAGCGTACAAATCCGGCTCTGGGTAAAAAATCCATAGAACAGAAAAAAACAAAACTAAAATCAGGCGAATCCTCAAAAGCATCCGCCAGCAACAGCGATTCCACTTCTCTTAGTGATGATATGCTTGGAGATATGGATCCCGATCAGTATAAAGGAAAAGACAACACAGCCGCCTTCCGTAAAAAAATGCAGGAATGGCTTGAAGAGATGGAAGACGAGGAGAAAAAGAAGGAAGAAGAGGATAAAGACGGGGAAGAAGGCGGTCAGGGACAGCAGGACGGCGAGGAACAGACGCAAGATACACTGAAGGAAGAGCCTCCTGAAAATGCAGGAATGGCAGCGCCGGAAACACCGGCTTCCAATGTAGTGCATTCTGCTGCACCTCCTGTCAGGGATATTCTCGAACTTGAAGAAGATAAGAGAGAAAAAAGAGAAGAAGCTGCTTCGGAAAAACAGAATGAACAGGAAAAAACAACTGAAACTCAATCCGAAAAAGTCCGCCACGACCAGGCGGTTCAGGATGTTATTGATGTAATACGGCAAAAAAGGGAAAAGAAAGAGGTCTCCGCAGAAACCGTAAGCTTTGAGGATTCGAAAAAAGAGGAAATCTCATCTTCGTCCGGTTCATCATCCGATTTTATGAGCCTCCTTTCCTATGACGACGGCTTTATCATCGCAGATACTTCAAAAAAGAAGAAAACCATAATTATTGATAACTCTGCGGAAGAAGAAATGGCAGCTCAGGCTGAATCAGCAAAGCAGACTAAGAAATCAGCCCCGCCACCTCTCAACGCCCGGTTTGCTCAGGCATTCGAAAAGCTGATTGTTACCGAATCAAGGGGCAAGATATATGATAAACTCTGCCATCAGCTCAAGGTATTCGGCATAAGGGTTCTTGAACAGTGCCACGCCGGCGGCGAACGCATCCTTCTGATTCCCCGGGATAAGAGTCCTGAAAACTTCGGAGGCTTATTCAAAGGCGGTTACTCCACATCGGCTCTTCGAATCCGCTACGGATACTTTCCTGCGGAAAAGCTTATGGTTATTGGTGAGGAAGTTGTTGAAGAAGGCAACCCACTTATAAGAATTCCCGTTCTTTATTTCGCTCATGTATTTGATCACAGCCTTGGAGATGAAGGTTTTGCCTCGGAAAAATCACCGGCGGTTCTTGCCAGTTACAAATCGTGCCTTAACAGAGAACAGGGGCATTTATTCATAGATAGTTATTCATCCGCTTCTCCGGTTCACTATTTTGCCCAGACTGTGGAAGCGTTTCTTACCGCACCCCATGGACAGCTTACCGGCGGTTATGATGATCGTCATTCTTTCCTCTGCACCAAGGAAGAACTTTATGATATAGACAGAACGATGTATGCATATATCGAATATCTTTTCAGACAGGTTAACCGTGGTGAGGAACTTAATCCTGAAGATGAAAGTGAAGGGGATTTTGGAGTAATATGATTATAAATATTTATCCTCTTGTTGTTAAATCCACCGGAAAAGTCCCCGGTTCGGAATACCTTGCCATGGTGGAGCTTACTGCTTCAGGCGTAAGGGTTGAATGTTATGATGCTATTCTGAAGGAAAAACTGAGAAGTCTTTTTTCCAGTCCCATAGTTAAGAAAACGCCTTCAAGCACTAAAAGCGGAGTTTTCACCCACAATGAGGAAGTTATTCAGCCCTTTACGGAAGATTTTTTCAGGGAAATTCTGTTTATGCTTTATCCGTATAATCTTCATGGTATTATAAAGGAATAATTTCAGAAGGATTTTTCGAAAAAGGAAATAAGAAGAAGGAACAAAGTCTGTATATATATTCAATTTGTACAGGCTTTTTTTAATTCAGAAAGCGGAGGTATAGATGCGGAAGCCCATAGGCATAAGAAAAGAAGTCAAAAGCGAGTGGGAAAGGAGAACTCCTCTCACTCCCATTCAGGTGAAAACACTGATTGAAAAATACGAAGTACCTGTTTATATTCAGCCATCGGAAATAAGGGCATTCAGCGATGAGGAATATCAGAAAGCCGGAGCTTTTGTTCAGGATGATTTAAGCGCAGCCGATGTAATTCTGTCAGTCAAGGAAATGCCGGCATATCATATCGAAAAGGGTAAAACTTATATCAATTTTTCGCATGTTATCAAGGGACAGCACTATAACATGCCGTCACTGAAAAAATACCTCGAACTTGAAACAAACCTGATCGATTATGAAAAAATAACCGACGAACAGGGAAGAAGACTCATTTTCTTCGGCCGTTTTGCAGGTCTGGCAGGTATGATAGATACCTTATGGGCTTTTGGAAAAAAACTTCAGATTGAGGGAATAGAAAATCCTTTCACTGATATTTTGCAGACATACCATTATGGAACTCTCAAAGAGGCGGAAAAATCCCTGCGCAAGGTAGGGGAGAGAATAACCGCCGAGGGTCTGGACTCCCGCATTGTCCCGCTGGTTATAGGTTTTGCCGGATACGGAAATGTATCAAAAGGTTCTCAGGAAATAGTCGATTTTCTTCCTGTTATCGAAATTTCACCTGAAGAACTGCTTGAACTGAGAAGCTGCAGTGATGTTTCCAATAAACACATATACAAGGTTGTTTTCAAAGAGGAACATACTGTTGAGCCTATTGATTCTTCCGCCGGATTTGATCTTAAGGATTATTTCGTCAATCCTGAAAAATACAAGGGCCAGTTTGAAAAATATGTGCCTCATATGCACATACTCATAAATGCTATTTTCTGGACAGATAAAAACCCCAGACTGATTACCAGAAATCTCATGCAGGAATTGTACAGAGAGAAAAAAAGTGAAACCCATCTGCGGGTTGTGGGAGATATCAGCATTGATATCGAAGGCGCCATTGAGTTCACAAAATATGCAACACAACCCAGCAATCCGGTTTATGTTTACAATCCGGAAAAGGATGAGGTCGTATCAGGATTTGAGGAAGACGGGGTTCTCGTGCTTGCGGTTGATAATCTTCCCTGCGAGCTTGCTGCAGAATCATCGGAATATTTCGGAAGCGTTCTTCTTTCCTATATTCCGAAAATACTTGATGCCCTCAGCAGCAGCGAGTTTTCTCACCACACCTTCCCTCCGGAAATCAGAAGAGCACTTATCACCTTTAAAGGCGAGCTGATGCCCGATTATACCTATCTTGATCATTATCTGAAGAATTTCAATGATAGTCTGTAATGGCAGTTTATGATTGTTTATAAACTATTTTTTTAGTCGAAGGAGAATAGCTTTCTATGGAAAAGCTATTCCCACTACTTTGAGGAGGTCTCTCTAAATGAAGAACATTCTGGTGCTCGGAGCAGGTCTCGTAGCAAGACCGCTCGTTACATATCTTATGAATCAGCCCGATTTTGTTGTTTCTGTAGCAAGCAGAACAGTGAAAAAAGCTGAGGAACTAGTCGGAAATCATTCTCAGGGAAGAGCTATCGCTCTTGATGTAAATGATGATGCAAAGCTGGAAGAACTTGTAGCCCAGACTGATCTGGCCGTCAGCCTTCTTCCCTATACATACCATGTAAAAGTCGCCCGTATGTGCATTAAACATAAAAAACATATGGTCACCACTTCCTATGTCAGCAAAGATATGGCTTCACTCGATGCAGAAGCTAAAGAAGCCGGCATTATTATTCTCAACGAAATCGGACTCGATCCCGGTATCGATCATATGTCCGCAATGAAAATCATCCATCAGGTTCAGAAAAACGGTGGTAAGATCACTGCCTTCAGTTCATACTGCGGTGGACTTCCTGCACCCGAAGCCAATGACAATCCCTTCGGATACAAGTTCTCATGGAGCCCCAGAGGAGTTCTCATGGCCGGCAAAAACAACGCCCGTTTCCTGAAAGATGATGAAATTATTGAGATTCCCGGAAAAGATCTGTTTGACAATTACTGGACAATGGAAGTTGGAAGCTGTGGTCTTCTCGAAGGTTATCCCAACAGAGATTCCATCCCTTACAAAGAAACCTACGGAATTGAAGATACAAAAACCATGTTCAGGGGAACATTCAGAAATATTGGCTGGTGCAGCATTATCAAGACATTTGCGGATCTCGGAATGCTCCTTGATACTCCCGATGCAAGTCTTGGCGGACTTTCATACAAAGAGTTTATGCTGAAAATAGCCGGAGCTTCAAAAGATGAGAATGTCAAAGAAGCTATAGCTAAAAAAGCCGGCAAAGATGTGGATTCTCCCGAACTCGGCGCCATGGAATGGCTGGGCCTTTTTGAAGATGCAGTGATTCCTGAAGGAACACCCCTCAATCCGATGGATATCCTCTGCGGACTCATGCTTGCAAAGATGAGCTATAAAGAAGGTGAAAGAGATATGATTATTCTTCATCATATTTTCGAAGCTGAATATCCTGAAAAAGGCAAAAAGGAAGATATTACCGCTACAATGATCGATTACGGAATTCCCAATGGCGATTCATCAATGGCAAGAACCGTAAGCCTTCCTGCGGCAATCGGAATCAAACTCATCCTCACCGGTAAAATCACTGATATCGGAGTAAAGATCCCTGTCGAACCTCATATCTATGAACCGGTAATGGCAGAACTCGAAACCATGGATATCCGCATGGAAGAAAAGTTCATCGAAAGTGAAATGAAAGCAGCAGTGCTTTAATAATAATAAAAACAGGGGCTTTTTACGATATAGCCCCTGTTTTTTTATGTCTGATTTTATGATTAATATTTATAGCGGTATCAGTATGGAACCAATTTCTTCCTTGTTGAGGTTGGGTGTTCCAACTCCCGAAAGGAGCTTTCTAATCTGAAAGTGAACCATTCTCTTGTTGTAGGGGACAGTCTGGGTTTTCAGAAACTCCACTATTTTTTCAGGTGAAGCTTTGTCTTTGTCGGTCCTCAGTATGTAGATTTCAGAACGGATATTATCCCCGTAAATTTCCGGGGTAGCAAGTATAGCTCTTCCGATGCAGCCGTCTCCTGATCTTACAAGAAGAATATCGCCTTCCCGTATTCTTGATCTCTCCGGATTTCCCGGACTATCCTTATCCACAAAGAGATTATCTTTGGATAAATCAATACCTTCGTCGGTTATCTGTTTTGATGTAATGTAGCGCACCCGTTTTTTTGATGTTGCGTATTTCTGAACGCCTTTGTAGCCTGTGATTATCCCGTCAGGAATTAGCAGATCCTTCAGTTTGACAGCTTTACCCTTTGAGTTTAACTCTTCATAAAATTTATCATAAAAAGGATCAAAATACGAAGGATCCCAGCGCAGGGTTCCGATTTCATCGATATTCTTTTCCTGTATTTTCAGGGCGATTCTGTCTGCTTCAGGTATTTCGCCGGGATTAGGATTATTAGAGAAAAGCTCTGCGATGTGCTGGAGATCATCAGGCTCGCTGCCTTCAGGTGAAATGTTTTCGGCCACAGCAAAGATTGTTTTTTTCTCAGGTGACGGATTTTCGTCTTTGGGATTTTTTACCGCAAACAGAAGAGTGGTTCTGGCAGAAGCTCCTGCGCTTCTGAAAAATCTTCCATGAAGCTCAACTATGGCTCTGATACTGCATCTTTGTGCAAGCCATTTTCTGATATATTCCATTCCGCTGTTTGAAAAAATGCCATGGGGAAGGACAATAGCGATCATTCCGCCGGGAAGACACAAAGCAAGAAACTTTTCGAGAAACAGAACTTCCATAGGAAACGACGAGGGCAGCTTTCTCTTTCCTGGCTGTGATGTATAATCATTAAAAATCGAATAACGGCTTATTTTCATCTTTTCCTGTTCATCGGCTTTGATTAGCCCAAAAGGGGGATTGCCGACGACAAGTTTAAAACTTTCACCCACATTGAGCTTCAGCGTATCTGCGAAAATTACATTTTTCCGGGGAACGCCGTAGTAGCCGTTCATGTCCCAGTGGTCATTCAGCGAAATATCTTTTTCTACGGCGAAGCAATTCTCTTTTTTTACAATATTCTGAGCTGTCGCTTCCGATAAAAAAATACCCTCTCCCGCTGACGGATCCATTAGTTTGGAATCTTCAGTCAGGAGTCCCGGTTCCAGAATGGAAACAAACCTAAGCATAAAGCTGGCAATTCCCCGTGGGGTAAAATACTGCTTGTGCATTTTCTGATTGTCTGTTGCTGTCATCACGGGTTAAATCTCTTTGCCTCCCATTTGTTTAATATCCTGAGTCCACTTTTTAGTGTAAGAATCTGCAGCCCATTGAATCATGACCGGTGATTCATTCCACAATGATCTGCTAAAAGACGGCTTTTTGAAATCCACTTTTCCGTCTTTTCTGAATACCAGAATCCTGTTGGAAGTAACAACCGCCAGCATATCTCCTGAAGGAGAAGAGCAGGCGTCTATTGCGTCAGGAATTGCTTTTCTTATTGAGTTCCAGGGGATAACCAGTTCGTCGTGGGATACAAGTTCCCTTGGTATTCTCACAGGTACATCAAAATGTGCGTAATGTCCGCGGAAGACTTCGTAGCTGTAGTCGAGAAAACCTCTTACTACCCACGATCCGTTTCTTCTTATCAGCGCCCACGATGAATCCTGAGCTTCTTCATAAAGCTTCTCTTTTTCATCCGGGTGGTTCTGCCTGTATTCCGCAGCGCTCTTTTTTAAGGCAGTCAGTGCGTTTGTGCCCAATGCATCCTGTATTTCCACTTTTTTCTTAACATTGTCAACACTGAGCGTATTGAGAAAATTGCCTGCCCAGGGGTGTGCGGCTCCTTTTGTGTAACCGCCTGTTTCTCCTGATATGCCTATGTAGTTGTTTCCCACAAAAAGAATGCATACGCTTATATTTCCATTTGTGTTTTCAGGATTGACCGTAAGTTTCGCAGTCGGTTTTTTTCCGAAGGGAACTGCATAAACCTGATCTTCGCTCCATTCTTTCTGTGAAGGAGTTATGGTTCCCACTTCCCAGAATCCTCTGTCTCTGGGAAGAATAATATTTTTCATCTCAAGTGCTTTGTAAGTTTCACCTGATGGGTAAATCCATAGCGTTCTGTAAAGATATGACGGACCTAACTCATATTTGCTCGCAGCTCCAACGGTTTTTTCAGGAGCATCTCTCCGTAAACCTATTAAAAGACCTGAGTTGGAAGCAAAAACCTGGATGGTTGCCATTGCTATAAAAACAAGAATGGAAACCAATAGGCAAGCGCGCTTCATAATAACCTCCGTTTTATGGGTGTTTTTTAGAAACTTCTATATTCATTATTATTCCCCTTTATAACAAAATTTTGATAGGAATAGGTTTCATTTGGGAGAATTAGATTTATAACTGAGACATTTCGGAGGATAAATGGCGGAAACAACTTTATCCCGGCTTTTGGAGATAATCGAAAAAAATGAGGAAAGAGCATCACGGGCAGGCAAATTTCTGAAGTTTTCAGATAAAGGTGCAGTGGATAGTCTGGCGGAAGATCTGAAAAGCAAATCTTCCGAAAACAGTATCCGGAGAGATCCCTACTGGCCCAAGTGGAATTCTCCCTGGTGGAAAATGCTGCTGCTTATGGAAATGAATCAGGCGGACAGGATCCCCGGATCTGCATTGGATATTATGGCGGCTCAGGTGAAAAATCAATATCCTGATTATTTCCCACTAACTGAAGATGAATTGCCTGATGGATGTGATCCTTATCGTGATTTGCTTTGCCATTGTGCATACGGAAGTATCTTTAAAATTTTCAGTGCAGCAGGACGGAATGCAGAAAAAGATTTCCCTGATGCTGTCAAATGGTTCATCCGGTATCAGCTTCCCGATGGTTCCCTCAACTGTGATGAACAGGGTTACACTAAAAGCAGCCAGTCAGGTTCTTTTTTATCTTCACTGCCTCCCCTTGAAGCAGTTCTTCTGGGACTGAAGAGAAAACTTTCTGATGAAGAAATTGTTTTTCTTGAAAGGGGAAACCAGTACCTAATCAGAAGAAAACTATATAAATCCATACGGAAGGGCATGGTGCCCGCCAACCCCGATTTTCTTAAACTGGTATTTCCCCGGTTCTATGATTATGATATTCTGCGGGGCCTCCGTTTCTGTGTGAGGTTTGCCCTGGCTCTTCAGAAACCGCTTCCTGTGTCGGCGATTATAGAGGCAGTGGAATTGATAGATTCGAAGATTGATGAAAACGGACTCCTTCCCGTTGAACGAAACATATTCAGCAATAGTAAAACCATTAACCCTGCTGGTGACGGGAAATGGGAAAAAGGAGCAAAAGCTGATTTATTTCCTCTTCTTGAAAAAATGGGGGAAACAGGCAAGCCTTCGATCTTTTTAAGCCTCGAATGGTATGATGTGGTTTATGGCATTATCCATCTCAGCAGGTTAAACCTTCTGTCAGGCAGTTTAGCCGACAAACTCCGTCAGTGATTCCGGAGTAATTCCGGATTGTAGATATTTTTTTCCGAGGATATATGAAAAAGTCTGAAACAGGCGAAAATATTGCCAGATTTTTATCCGATACATTCGGTAATATAGCGAAAACTCAAACCGTCATCGGTGAAAGGTTCACCGTAGGGGATCTTGTTATAATCCCTCTGATTAAAGTTACAATGGGCTTTGGCGCCGGTAGCGGAGGGGAATGCGATTCAGGCAAACCCATGCCTTCCTGTTCTGCAGGTGGAGGCGGTATTTCGGTGCAGCCTGCGGGTTTTCTCGTGATAAACGGAACGGAAGTCCAGCTTTTAAATGTAGGAAAGAAAAGCAGTCTTGAGTATATTTTTGAATCTATGCCTGATCTGATCGGTGATATTTCAAAAGCAATAAAAGATGCCGAAGCTGATGATACCGGCAAATCCGGAAAATAACCGGGATACTCCGGCAACCGATTGGATATCAAGTTTTCGTGTTTGAAAGGAGCTTGTACAGAGATCATGTTTGTGCAGCCAATGTTTACAACTATCAGTAACGAACTTTATATAATGGGGCATCCTCTTACCTACTGGGAAGGGCATTTCGGGCTTCCCCTTCATCTGATCTTCGCCCCGAAAATCAGGGAAAATCTGAAAGCGTTCAAAAAAGTCTTTAAGAAAAAATACCCGAATTCACAGGTTAAATTTGCAGCAAAAGCCAATCCCCACCACCATATTCTCAAAATAATGAAAGAAGAAGGAATCGGTATAGACGCCGCTTCAGCTTTTGAAACCCGCTGCGCTCTCGATACGGGAATTCTGCCTGCCGATATTGATCTCAATGGCAACTGTAAGGAAGACAACCTCATCAGGGATGCCATCAGACAGGGTATGATGATTGTTGCAGATTCTTTCGAAGAATTTGAACTTGTAGCCGCCCTTGGAACCAGCGTGGGCATTACGCCAAAAATTATACTGCGGATCAGCGGATATGAACTTGGGGATGTAACCGCCGCTTCAATATTTACTGCGGGCCTCTGGACAAAGTTCGGCGCCCCTGTTGAAGATGTGCCTGAATTCATCAAGGGTCTTGAGCGTTATCCAAATGTCGATTTCTGTGGCTTTCACACCCATATTGGTTCTCAGATAACAGATTCGGCTCCTTATCTCGCCGTTCTCGGTAAAATGATTGAAATGGGCAGACTTCTTGAAGATACAGGTAAGGAATGCCGGGTTATCAATATTGGGGGAGGCTTCCCCGTTTCCTATATCGGTAAGGATACCTGGAAAGATTTTACTTCAAGAGTAAGAAACGGACTGCAGCTTTCTCAGGAAGGCAAACCTATGGATGTTTATTCGTGGGGGAACCATCCGGGCGGTTTTGAGGTTGATACTAAAGGAAAAGTGTCAGGTTCAGAGTGGAAAGGCGAAAAATATTATTCAGCACTGCCAAAACATAAAATGCTCGAAGCTATACTTGATGGCAATGTAAGGGTAAATGGAACTCAGATGCCTGTTATTGTAGCTCTTGAAAAAATAGGAACTCCCACACTGGTTATTGAACCGGGCCGCAGTGTAGTGGAAGATGCAGGCGTAACTCTATGCAAAGTTGCTCACACAAGAACAATTGCAAAATACCATAATCTGATAACCGTTGAAATGGGTGTTACCAGCAATTGCAGTTCTATGATTGATCCTGATATCAGAAACTGGGAAATTGTTGATGATTATAATGATAAAGATGAAGAGCCATACGAAGCATTCATCGGCGGAAATCTCTGCTTCTCAGGTGATATGATAGAAAGATACAAAATCAAACTCCAGAGGAAACCAAAGAGGGGAGAGGTGCTGGTTGCCCATGATACCGGCGCTTACACTTCATCATTTATGGCAGCAAATGCCAATGCCACTCCAAGACCTGCCAGAATTCTGGTTAATGAAAATTACGAACCATTGATTCTAAAAAAGAGAGATACATACGAAGATGTTTTCTCTCTCGGAGATAATTTTTCAGCGATTCTTTAGGGGAGGTTGTTTATGAAATCCGGAGTTAAAATTTTTCTGGTTTTGTTTGTTGTTGCTTGTTTTTCCACAGTTTTTGCTCAGGGACATTTTCCTGTAGGCGGATCAGGCTATGCCAGCGGTCAGGTTACATTTGAGGGCAAACCGATTGCAGGTGTTAAAGTTACAGCCATTGGAGAAAACGGTGTTGCGATGGCAATGAACGCATCCAACGGAAACTATGCCCTGGGCCTTGCAAAAGGCGAATGGGCGATAAGTGCTTCAAAAGAGGGATATGCCCCGGTAAAACCCGTCAAAGTAACAATCGGGGATAAAGAGTATAAGGAAAACCTGAATATTCAACTTAAAAAGTTCAATTCGTATATCAGGGGAAAAGTCGTTGACGAATCAGGCAACCCCATTCAGGGTGCATATGTTCTCGCAGCTCCGGTGCCTTCAATAGGTGCCGATGATGACGATGGGGATTCTCCTGAAGGCGACGGGGATGATATGGATCCTTCATCAATTACTCCTTCATTTGTAGAGTCAGCTCAGGACGGAAGTTTTACACTTCTTGTTGACAAAGGCAACTATCTGCTTATGGCTAACAAAATCGGTTATGAAATGTCATCAAAAAACCCTCCGGCAAAAATTCCCGGACTGGAAAATTCACCTGTCCGTCTGCCCGGAATAATGTTAAAACTGAAAACCGGTGAGCAGAAAGATGGAGTAGTAATTATTCTTGCTCCTGCAAAATCAGGTGAAAATAAACCGGGGTCGGGGAAAGATCTCCCCGGCAAACCTACTGAAATAGCTGCTGTAAAGAATATCCTTATTGGAAAAGACTGCGTAACTCCCAACAATGTCCTTCACTGGACAAGGGAAACAGATAATGATAAGATTGCTTTTTATGTGATTCAGAGAACTGTTGTCGGCGCAAACGGAAAGCCTGAGGGAGAAGCGAAAAAGTTCGATTTTATGAGCACACCCTACGGCTACCCGGCAAGTTCGGTATTTTCATTCACCGACAATACTGCTGAACCCGGAAAATCATATGAATACACCGTTCAGGAACTTGGCACCAAAGGTGCCGGTCCCGTTTCTAATCCGGTGGTTATTAAAACAAGGTAGTTATGAATCTCGATCAGTTTCTTGAATTTATCAAACGGGATAAATCATTTATGGAAAACCTGAAAGCGTGGAGGGTCATCTCTCCGCGCCAACCGGTTTTTGCGGATTTTCCTGAAAATGCCAACCCCCGCATAGAAGAGGCTCTGAAGAAGAGAGGGGTTGAAAAACTGTATTCCCATCAGGCCACAGCCTGGAGTAACATAAAAAATGGGAAGCATGTTTGTATTGTTACTCCCACTGCATCCGGAAAAACTCTTTGCTATAACCTTCCGGTTATCGACAAAATCCTTTCCGACCCTGAAGCCCGGGCGCTGTATCTGTTTCCTACAAAAGCCCTTTCTCAGGATCAGGTGATGGAGCTTCAGGAAATTGTGGAAGTTCTTGAAGCTGATATTAAAACTTTCACTTACGATGGAGATACTCCGGGATCCGCCCGGCAGGCAATAAGAAAAGCAGGGCATATTGTTGTAACAAACCCCGACATGCTCCATTCAGCCATACTGCCTCATCATACCAAATGGATGAAACTGTTTGAAAACCTCAAATATGTAGTGATTGATGAAATCCACAATTACAGGGGTGTTTTCGGAAGCCATGTTGCCAATGTGGTGAGAAGACTGCGCCGCATTTGCAGCTTTTATGGGGCGAAGCCTCAGTTTATATGCTGCTCTGCCACGATTAAAAATCCGGCGGAACTTGCATCAAGGATAACCGGCGAAGATGTGGTGCTTGTCAATAATAACGGCGCTCCGTCCGGTGAGAAGAACATTATTCTTTACAATCCCCCTGTGGTAAACTGGCAGCTTGGCATCAGGAAAAGTTCTCTCCTTGAAGCTAAGCGGATTGCAACATCACTGATTAAAAATGACATTCAGACCATTGTTTTTTCAAGAACAAGACTGGCATGTGAAGTTCTGACCACATATCTGCGTGAAGCTTACGGAAAATCGCTCGGTGAAGCTGAATCCAAAATCAGGGGATACCGGGGAGGTTTTCTTCCGAAGCAGAGGCGTGAGATCGAAAGAGGTCTGCGCAAAGGTGAAGTTCTTGCAGTGGTAAGCACCAACGCCCTCGAACTTGGTATAGATATCGGAAGCCTGGAAGCATGCGTTATCTGCGGTTATCCCGGAACCATGGCTTCAACCTGGCAGCAGGCAGGCAGGGCAGGGAGACGAAAGGGAACCTCAGCCGTATTTATCATCGCAACTTCCGCAGCTCTCGATCAGTTTCTTATAAACAATCCCGATTATTTCTTCGGGGGCAATGTTGAATCAGCCCTGATTAACCCTGACAATCTCTATATACTGGTCAATCATATAAAATGCGCATCTTTTGAAATACCCTTTGAAGAAGGCGAACAGTTTGGCTCTGCCCAGGTGGATGAAGTTCTGGAGTATCTTGAGGGAGAGGAATTGCTTCATCATTCCGGAAGCAAATGGCACTGGGCTGCCGATAACTACCCTGCAGAAGATATTTCACTCCGATCCGCAGCCGACGAAAATTTTGTTATTATCGATATAACTGAACAACCGAGGGTAATCGGAGAAGTTGACAGGTTTGCAGCTCCCATGCTGCTGCATGATGAAGCGATTTATCTACATGAAACCAGACAGTATCAGGTTGAAAAACTCGATTTCGAAGAAAAAAAAGCATTCGTAAGAGCCGTGGATGTAGATTATTATACAGATGCAAATCTTGCTGTAAATATCAAAGTTTTAGGCGTGGACAGGGAAAATAGAATTGATGTTAATGTATCAAAACATCTTGGCGAAGTTCAGGTAAATGCCCTTGTTACCATGTTTAAGAAAATAAAGTTTCATACCCACGAAAACATTGGCGCAGGGCAGGTTAATCTACCTGAGATGGAATTACATTCATCAGCTTACTGGATTAGTCTTTCCAATGATTTGATGATAAATCTGCTCCCGTCGGATATACAGGCTGGTATTCAGGGAATTGCAAACCTCCTTGCAAATATCGCTCCTGTTTATCTGATGTGTGATCCAAGAGATATACATGCCGTGGCTCAGGTTAAATCACCCTTTACCGAGCAGCCTACTGTCTATCTTTATGACAGTTATCCGGGAGGAATCGGTTTATCAGAACGAATTTATGATATGCACGACGAATTACTTGCAGCGGCAAGAAGGCTTCTTGTGGAATGCCGTTGCAGCAAGGGATGTCCCTCGTGTGTGGGTCCTTCTGACGAACTTGGACCCAGAGGCAAGGAATTAACAGTCCAACTGCTTGATATAATTGCAAAATAGTTTACTTCAGATAAAAGGAGATAAAAAATGGCACATTTATCACGGATAGGTTTTGGCTCTTACAGAGTAACTGCCGGCACTCAGGAAAATGAAGAAGCTCTGGTTAAAGCTCTGAGAAGCGGAATTAATCTGATAGATACTTCAACCAATTATACCGATGGAAAATCAGAAGAACTGATTGGTAAAGTATTAAAAAAAGTATCAAATGAAATTCCCCGTGAAGATTTGACCATCATTTCCAAATACGGGTATATTCAGGGTTCAAATATGCGCAGACTTAATCAGGGACAGGAATTTCCGGAGATTGTCCCTTACAGCCCAGCTTGCTATCATTGCATACATCCATATTATCTTCAGGATCAGCTTAAACGCTCTCTTGAAAGAATGCAGATTAAATACATAGATGCTTATCTCATTCACAATCCTGAATACTACCTTATGCACAATATCAAAAAAGCAAACGACAGAGATAAGGAATTGCACCTTGATGAGATGCAGAAAAGAATCGGCAAAGCTTTCGATGCTCTCGAAAGGGAAGTAAAAAATAAAACACTCTGTTCATACGGAATCAGCTCAAATTCTTTCAGTGTTATTGAAGAAGATTTGCATTTCCTCCCATACAGGGGATTGATAAAGCTTGCGCAGGAAGCAGCGGAAAAAGCGGGCAATCCGGAACATTCGTTCAAATATGTTCAGTTGCCGGCTAATATGATTGAAACCGTGGGATTAAATGCCTTTGTGCCGTGGGCAGCTTCAAACGGGCTTAAAGTTATCATTAACAGACCCTTAAATGCCTATTTCAGCAACAGACTATACAGGCTGGCCACATATAAAAAAGTGGATAATTTCAAGGAAACTTTTGCCAGTATCAAAGCCCATTTTCTAAGCAACGGAAACAGAGAGATTCCGAGAATTCTTGATCATCTTGAGAATAACATGGGTAAATTCCAGTCCTATGATCATTTTGAAGATTCATTCAACAGGGATATTCTTCCCTTTGTAAAGATAAGAAGCTTTTCTGTTGCAGAACTCGATATGATTAACAGAGCGCTGGATATGTACAAAGCTCAGGTCTGTTCGATGATCTCGGATCTTACCGCAGATTCCCTCAAAATGCTCGGTATATCTGTGAAACCGCCCGTTCAGGATCAGGCTTTGTCATTCCTTCTCAACAACAAGGATATCACAGCGGTTCTGCTGGGAATGAGAAAACCCGCCTATGTTGACACAGCGCTGAAGTTCAAATAATTACTTATGCTTTTCCTTTTTACCCGTACATAACACTGCAATAATTTCTCCCCGTTCATTCTTTTGCAGTGTATTTTTCCATGTTACCGGAATTTCTTTTCCGCTTTTAGTCAGAACTAATCCTTTGTTTTGAAGAAAACCGTCATTTTCACTTTTCATAAAAGCTGAAAACAGATCATGCTGGTTTTTGCGGATTTTTTCAGGAATAAAGCAGTCGAACCAGTTTTTACCGATAATATCCGATTCATCGTATTCAAGTATGCCTTTGCCTGCTTTATTGATGATTCTCGTATGATAATCTTTATCTATTACGATTACTATATCATCAGAATGATCAATATACTGTTTCATCAGGTTTCTTTCCTGAATTAAAGCCTGTTCAGCGTTTGTTCTTTCCATATCTACGGCGGTTCTTGACGCAAATAGTTCAAGTATGGAACTCGCAAGCTCTACATTCTTTATGGGCTGTTTGAATAATGCAACAACATGCCCCATCGGTTTTCCCTGTGTTGAAAACAGAGGATATCCAATATATCCCTCAATTTTCTGTTCAACTAATATTTCATCATCAGGGAAAAGCTGGTATGTGTTTGATGGATATACGCACAATGATTTTCCAACAACATTTGCACAAGGGGTGCCCTTCAGATCGTATGAAATATTGCTGCTTTTTTGACCGAAGGCGTAAAATGAAATCGTATTGATAAATCCGGGGTTGTCTTCATTTACTTCGCCAATCAGAGTAACATCAGCATCAAGGACCCCTGCAAGAAGCTCGGTGAGTTTGTCAAAATACTCGGAGCCGGTTTTGAACGACAGACCTTTGACTATATCGATCATCGCCTGTTCGAATTTTTTCTTTTCTGTAATATCAATGGCAGTGGTTAGCCGGCATGGAGAGTTCTCAAAAATAATATTTTTATTTCTTGCCATCAGCCATTTGATGTTGCCGGTTTTAGTTCTAATCGCTATTTCAATTTCTTTTGTCTCAAGATCGGAAAAACTGTCAGGGTTGTTGATGGAGTGCAGAAATGTCTGTCTGCTTTCCGGGTGTATAATATTCATAAGATTCATCTGTTTCAGCTCAGAATCCGAATAACCGGTGATTTGATGTGAAATAGAGTTGGAATAAAGACCGCCTTTGTGGTTGAATATCATAATAGCAACCGGCGCTGATTCTGCAAGCATCCTGAATTTTTCCTCGCTTGCCTCCCTGCGTCTTTTCTCATGTCTCATTTCCACAGCTTTGTTTATTACATTTATGAGTTTTTCTTTATGTGCAAAGCTGAAAAGTTCTTTTGTAAAATAATCCGTGGCCCCTCTTATGAATGCTTCCCTGGCGATTTCTTCGTTGCCCTGGCCTGTGTAGAAAATAACGGGGATTTCCTCGTTGATTTGTTTAATGTTTGCGAGCATATCCAGCCCGTTAATCTCAGGCATTTCGTAATCTGTAACGACTGCATCAACCTTGCTGAAATCCACCTGGCTCAGAGCTTGTTCCCAGTCTTCAATTGAAACAACATCAAAAACTTTTCTGAAATTGTAATAAAAAAGCTCAAGCATATTAATGTCGTCATCAATATGAACAATCCGGGGCTTGTCTCTGAAATAATTTTCTGCATCATTTGTTGAAACTATTGCCGGCATAAAATCCCCTTATATCTGTATTAAGCTAAATAGTTCTCCGTTTTCTAATATTACTTTTCCCGAAATAATCCTTTGAAAATTTGAAGGAAAATTGAAGGATTAATTTAAAAAACAGAAGATAGGAGGTTTATGATATGACTAATTGTAACTATGTAATGGCGATTACCCAGGAAAACAGAATTGACACAGCAGTAAAAGTACAGGATATTCTTACTAAATTCGGCTGCCAGATAAGAGCAAGACTTGGACTTCATGAGGGAACACCCAATGAATGCTCCTCCAGAGGTATGGTTATTCTCCAGCTTTGCGGGGATGATAAGACTATCACTGAACTCGCCGAAGCTCTTAATCAGGTTGAAACAGTCAAAGCAAAATTTATGGTAATCGAATAGCTTTTCTAACCGGATAGCATTAAAAAGACAGTCTGAAAAAAGGCTGTCTTTTTTTTGAAAAAAACAAATAAACAAAAACAACATAGCGCTATTGACGCTGCGTTATTTTTGTTTACGGTGTCGAAAATAAGATAAAACTTAGCCTCTTACACAACTCCATGCAGAGGGGGGCGGTGCCGATACTTTTACAGTCTCGGTATTTTCTATAACAGCTTTCTCTTCGAAAGTTGTTATGGAAGGCTTTTCATATTTCTTTTTCATTAATAATTCCCTCCCGTTAAAGGCGTAAAACCTGCTATGAAAGAGATTATAGCATAATTCAAATAACATTTCAAGGTTAAAATCGTTTGACCATACACTTGTTTTATGTTAAGATTTTTCTACATATTCATACAATTTTACTAAGAGGTTGAGTTCTATGGAACAGGCAGAGCAGAAAAAGGTTCTGTTTATCAATAACAATTCTGATGTCCAGGAGCGGGTAAAAACAATACTCGATGATCAGGCGGATTATGAATTGTTTATTGCAGATACAGCCGGTAAAGCATTTGAAATCATTGAAAACAACAGAATTAATTTTGTTCTTTTTGATGTTGATGTAGCACTGGAAGAAGGGGTTAATAAACTTCTGGAAATGAAAGAAAAATATCCCGATATTCCAATCGTTGCAACTACACCGGTTAAGAAAGGCGATATCAGAGACTCAGTGCCTCCGTTGAAAAAATGAAAAAGTCAGTTTTTAAAAAAGTTTTTTTTATTTTAATTATTGCTTTTTTTAGCATTGCTGTTTTTAACAATAACCGTGTATCAGCTTCTTCAGGCTGGGCTGTCTGCGCGGTGCCTGTACTTCCGGTTATGGCTTCACAATCCAATTCCTCGGAAATGGTAACTCAGCTTCTTTATAACGAAAGAGTAAGGATCCTTGCCAACAACGGCAAATGGACAAAAATCCTTGCTGTGGATCAGGGCCGGACAGAACAGGGATACCCCGGATGGGTTGAAGCCGACAAACTCAGACTTGTTGATGACTGTTCCATCAACGGCGGCTCCTGGGCGGTTATATCCCAGCCCACGGCAAAACTCTACCGGGAACTTAAAAACTCTGCCCCTGTTACACAAATCTATTTCGGCACATATCTTAAATACCTCGGATATGTGAAAGATCCAAGAACATATCCATCGGGAAAACCCCTTTACTGGTTAAAGGTAAGTTCTCTCGACGGACAAATAGGCTGGGTCGTATATGATTATGTTACTATTAAGGAAAAATCACCATTTTCCGGTTCAGGAAATATGGATGATATAATATGTTCCGCACAGGTTTTTCTAAACACTCCCTATCTGTGGGGTGGAATGACTACAAAAGGGATAGACTGCAGCGGACTGATTTATATGGCATACAGACAGAATGGGATTGTTCTGCCCAGAGATGCCGACCAGCAGTATATGGTTGGCGAACCGGTTTATTCACCGTATCTTCAACCCGGAGATTTACTGTTCTACGGCAGCGGTGATTCCGCCACTCATGTGGCTATGTATGCAGGCGATGGCTGGATGCTCGAATCAAACAGAGCAGACGGCGTCGTTTTAAGAAATATGGACTATAAAAAATCATTTATTGGAGCAAGAAGAATTGTCAGAAACTAAACTGAATAACGAATTAATCAGCAATAACAACAAACGGATTGTCGTATCAATGAAAAGAAACAGGCTTACCCTTTTAGGAGCCGACGGAAAAAAAATTAAGGAGTTTCCCATTATTTACGGGAGAAATTCTGCAGAAGGCACTAAGGAAATTGAGGGAGATCAGAAAACTCCCAGAGGAAAATACTATATCTGCTATATCAACGAACAATCACAATTCACTCTGTTCTTTGGTTTATCATATCCTGGAAACATAGATGGGGTTAAAGGATATGCCAAAGGCCTTGTCAATCTTGATGAACTTACTGAAATCTTTCTTACAAACAGATTGAAACAAAAACCCCCATGGTACACAAAACTCGGCGGAGAAATCGGAATCCATGGCGGTGGAATAGACAGAGACGGCACCAGAGGGTGCATCGCAATGAAAGATGAAGATGTTATCGAACTCGGAAGCCATATTTTTAAGGGTATGGAAGTAGAAATTAACTGATTTTAAGGCTTTTTTCATGTTAAGTTTTCTTTACTGTTCTTTGCTATGCCTTGATAAATATGGGTTTGAACCGGATTAAGCCTGCTCTGAATGTAAAGAAAGCTTTACCTTGTCTTAAAATTGCCATTACAATGCCGAAAAAAACCAGTAATGACGGGCTTTTACAGGATGTCTAAAAATGATTTATATGTAAAATAACGATTTAAAATCATTCAGCCTCTTCCGATAATATAAGTGAACAAGCAACAGCCGGAAAGGAGGATCCGGAACAAAAACAACACTGGACAAAAAAAAGAAAAAAAATGAAGGAGGCAAGATAAAATGTCCACAATATCCGGTTTATCAAACATGTCTGCCAGCTTAAGCTCAATGAGGCTTGGCCAGAACCAGGGTGTCGGTGGAGGCGGTGGTGGAGACCAGATGGGACAGATGTTCCAGAAACTCTCTGATGCAATTTCATCAGGCGATATGACCACTGCAAAATCAGTATATGATCAGATTCAGACAGCCCATAATGCGATGACATCATCGTCATCAACTTCATCATCATCGTCAACTTCAACCAAAAACGGTATGGATACAGCGATGGAAAACCTTGGAACCGCCCTCGAATCAGGTGATGCTTCTGCAGTTAAAGAAGCATTTGCACAGGTTCAGCAGAATATGAAAGCTGGCGGCCCAGGCGGTCCCCCTCCCGGTGGTCCCCCTCCCGGCGGTGGCGGAAACGACATGAAGGAGAAATTCGATAGCCTTTCAGAAGCTATTGAATCAGGCGACCTTAGTGCAGCACAGGAAATCTATGACGAAATTCAGAGCGCACACGAAGCTCAGGAATCCAGCAGCAGTACAGCAACAGGCGAAGACAAAATGGCAACCCAGATGGAAGCCCTTGGTCAAGCCCTTGCAACCGGAAATGTCAGCTCGGTTCAGAGCGCATTCTCAGGCGTCCAGCAGTTGTTGAGCTCATTCAATAACAATGGCAAGATAACCAACAATGATCTCGATCTTATGGCAGGTCTCGGCAGAACAGTCGATCTGAAAGCTTAATTAGAAAAATAAACAGGGTTGATTAGATAGCAATCCATTAAAAATATAAGAATTGTGGCGAATAAAAACGAGGTTGTTCATATGAACAGCCTCGTTGTGATTTCGGGATATTTTCCGGAGCCTGCTTTTAAAACCGGTGTTTCCGGAAATTTTATAAGAAACTGATTTCCAAAGCGGATTTTACCGGAGAGTTGCAATAATTCCTAATCAGGATAAAATTCTAAAGTGAATTCCACTTTATATCATTTGGTGAAGGCACAGGGTTTATTTTATATTTTCCGTTAAATTTCGAAGCCCATTTGTAAGCTCCATTGGCAAGAGTTTCGTTTCCGGATCTGAAAAAAGCATTTGCCATATTAAGATCATTATATTTATCGAGGAGTTTGAGCAGATCTTTTTCAGAGCTGGCAATTCCGAATCGAATAAATGCTTCATAATCTTCTATCCCCAGAATATCTTTATTCTTCGGGTATTCATTCATCAACCACTGTTTTGCCTGATTATTTGCTATTCCCGATATTCCGATAACCCCGATGGAACATTTTTTGACCGGTGTTTCAATATTATCGCTGAAATTCATCATTAGTACAGGGTGTCCCACCTGTCCCAGTTTTATATAATTTTCAACTACAGCTCTTCTCAGGAGAGGGTTTGAACTTTTAAAAGCTTCCAGCAGAACTGAAACATTTTCCGGATTTTTCATCCGGGGCAGGGCAGATATCGCTTTTTCAGTCAGGGTTTTATCCTTGCCGTTGCCTTTATCGATAATGACTTTTACCCCTCTGCCGTCTCCGAATCTTGCGAGAATCTCCATTATCCATTCCGATGTTCCGGTGTCTTTCTCATTTTCCAGCATTGTTATCAGTCTGGGGATATTTTCGCCACCCATGGAAACAATTGTGTCAGCAATCTGATTATATGTTGTTACGCTTAATTTTTTATTGTTAAAAGCTCTTATCAGAAATGGAATGGAAGCATCCCCAAGTTTTCCTGAGCTTTTTATTACTGCAATGTCAAACAAATCATCTTCGGTGCCCAGACATTTTTCAAGCACATCTGCGGCTTTCGCGCTGTTGGTGTTTCCCAGGGCAGAAACTATAATGGTTTTTGTCTCTTTATTACTATCAGACAATGCCGCTGCCAGTTTATCAACGGTTTTTTTATTGGCGGCTTTAACCAGCAATTCTGCAGCAGCTTTCCTCACTACAGGGTTTTTATCCGTAAGCTTGTCTGCAGCAAGTGGCTCAACGGAAGCAGGCAGAATTCCAAGATAATCCCTGATTACTGCCGGAAAGTTATGTGCAGGGTCCATATAGTAATCAAAGAGCAACTTTATTCCTTCGTTGTTTCTCAATGCAGTCAGAGATTTTGCAGCAACTATCCTGACACCCTCATTTTCATCTTTCAGGGTTTTGGATAGATAAGGAATGGTTCCGTTTCTTCCATATTTAACAAGAGCTTCCGCTGCAGCTTTTCGAACCTCAGGGTCCTGATCATCAAGACACTTTGCAACCTTTGGCAAAAATGAAATGTTGCGGGTGTCAGCAATCTTTGTGAGAACTACTCTCTTTTCAAGGGGATCCTTGGTGTTGAATTTCATTAATGCTGAAACCGGGACACTCTCAATCCTCGGAAGAATATAATCCTGAAAGACCACAAGAGTAAAAATAAAATTGATTATGATGATTAGAATACCTAAAGCTAACCAGCCTTCATGATTTTTTTTGTTTTTTTCATCCTGGTGTTGCTTTTTGTTTCTCTTGCGTTTTCGGGACATACATTCTCCAGGAAGATTATTTCTGTTTGCCTTTTATCTTCATAGGCGTTAAAAGTCTGACTTTTGTTATTATGCGGCCCATGCATTTGAAGGCAATACAATATTTGTCAAAAAATATTTCGCTTTCAAGCTTTTCAGGGTCAGGATCCTGAACTATGGATTTTTCCTGTCTGAAATCGGTACCAAATTCCCTGATTGCATCTCCGATGCTGCCGCCGCAATGCACTCCTGTTTTGGTTCCGTATTCCTTGTTTTCGATAATAATCATAGCGAGTTCGCCGTTGAAAAACTTGAAAATCAGGTTCTGGTCCTTAAAAACAAGGTTAATGGTTGTGTTACCGGTAAAATCGGTTTCATCAGGCTGAATATCTCCTCTGCCTATAGCTTTTTCCACTGCTTCCAGAGACATTCCAAACTTAACTTTTCCGATACCCTGTTTGGGCACTATAAGTCTATCCTGCTGAACTTTTTCAAGGGGTGGTTCCGGTTTCGTCAGTCCTTTGAGCGCCGAAGGAGTAGGACTGCTTGCTTCCGGCATCTGATATGACTGTGCAAAGGAAGCCGGTTTGAATGCAAACACTAAAAAGATTGAAATTGTTGCCAAAAGATATAGATATTTTTTCAAATTATTCACCTCACCATATTTTTCTATCGATTTTCCCTGTTTCCTTCTTATCGGCAGTTTTACCACTTGACATTTGCCATTTAAAGTAGATAATCTAAAGATGAAAGATAATCTAATAATTATGCTTAAAATTTCTATACAGTAAGGAAGCGAAGAAAAACAGTGACAAAAGAGACAAAAATAACGGACAACCTTGAAGAATTACTTGCTATTCTGCCGGAAGATCTCAGGCTTGTTCTGAAAAAAATGAAGGATCTTAATGATTTAATCGAAGTTGTGATGGATCTTGGCAGACGTCCGGAAGCGCGCTTCCCTGGTAGAATGACATATCTGAAAGATGAGTTTATCGTAAGGGAAGATATTGATTATGTAGTCCAGCGCGTTGGTGCATTCGGCAAAGACAACAGAGCAGGCATAGAAAGAACTCTGCACAGAATTTCAGCTATCAGGAACAGAACAAATGATGTTATCGGTCTGACCATGAGGGTCGGACGGGCTGTCTATGGAACAATTGATCTTATTAATGATTTCCTTGACAAAAATGTTTCAATACTGCTGATGGGAAAACCGGGTATTGGAAAAACCACTATGCTTCGTGAAGCTGCAAGAGTTCTTGCTGACGAAATCGGAAAAAGAGTGGTCATCGTTGACACATCAAACGAAATTGCCGGTGACGGAGATATCCCCCACACAGGCATTGGTATTGCACGCAGAATGCAGGTCCCTTCACACGACTTGCAGCACGAAGTCATGATCGAAGCTGTTCAGAACCATATGCCTGAAGTTATTGTCGTTGACGAAATCGGAACAGAGCAGGAAGCTTATGCTTCCAGAACAATTGCAGAAAGAGGCGTCATGCTTATTGCAACAGCTCACGGCAATACTCTGGAAAACCTGCTGATGAACCCCACACTGTCTGATCTGGTTGGCGGAGTTCAGGCTGTTACCCTCAGCGATGAAGAAGCCAGAAAGAGAAGAACCCAGAAGACCGTTCTCGAGAGAAAATCTCCTCCGACATTCGATATCGTAATAGAAATTCAGGAAAAAGACAGAGTGGCAATCCATAAAGATGTTGCTCATGTTATTGATACAATGCTCCGTGGAAAAACTCCCAAACCTGAAATCAGAGTGAGAGATGATAAGAACGGTTATAATGTATTGCAGATAGCAGAGACGGAGCCTTATACTGATAAATCATCATCCTCATATCCCCAGGGCAGGGGAGCGGGCAGAATCACAGCAGAGGATTATGCTCAGAAACCTCCCACAAAAAGACCGGTTCCCGGAAAAAACCGCACAGTCAATATTTTCCCTTACGCCATCAGCCGCAACAGGCTTGAAAAAGCAATCGAGGGATTAAGGGTTAATGCGGTTGTGGTGAGAAGATGGGAAGATGCTGATGTTATTCTTACATTAAAGAGCCAGAATCAGAAAGGTTCCAAGAAGCTGATGGAAATGGCGGGAGGCAATGTTGCCGTACATTCGGTCCGCAGTAATACTGTAACTCAGCTACAGAATTTTGTCAGGGACTTTTTCCAGGTATCTGATGCAGATGATATGGAGATAGAAGCTTTAAAAGAAGTTGAGAATGCCGTGGAAAAGGTAAAGCTCACTGCAACACCCGTTGAACTGATGCCAAGAAATTCCTATCTTAGAAGGCTTCAGCATCAACTTATAGAAAAGTATGAACTTAAATCCTGCAGCACAGGAAAAGAACCTTTCCGCAGAGTAAAGATATATATCGAAACTTAAAGGAGGAAGCTGTGTACGACGGAGTATTCATAACATTTGAGGGAATCGAAGGCGCCGGAAAATCAACACAGGCAAAGATTCTTTTTCAGACGCTTTCCGAAGAAGGCTTACCCTGCCTTCTTACCAATGAGCCTGGTGGAACACCCATAGGAAATGCTATCCGGGAGATGCTTGGTAATACAGGTTTTAAAGACATGGCTCCGCTGACAGAGCTGTTCCTGTTTTCAGCTTCCCGGGCGCAGCATGTGGAAAGTATTATCAGACCTTCCCTTGAAGAGGGAAAAATTGTAATCTGTGATCGTTTCGCAGATGCTTCCATAGCTTATCAGGGATTTGGCAGAAAACTGCCACTGACTCTGGTTCAGGATACAAATGAGAAAGCTTCATGGAATGTGAAACCGGATATTACATTCTTTCTTGATGTTGAACCGGCAAAGGGACTTACAAGAATTCAAAACAGAATAATAGAACTTGAAGTGCCTGCAGACCGCATTGAAAAAGAGAATCTTGAATTCTTCGAACGGGTAAGGGAAGGCTATCTTTACCTTTCGAGGGAAGAACCTCACAGATACAGAGTGCTTGACGGCTCCCTCGGGGTTGATGATTTGAAAAAAATCATACTCGAATCAGTCAATAAAGAACTCACCAAACGTAAGTTCAGAAAGAATCTCCTGTTTGGTTAAAACCTGATATTGCAGGCTTAAACCGGAAATTATTTGTAAATAAAAAGCCCCCTGATAATCAGAGGGCTTTTTTGCTGAACATTACTGTTCTTCGAACATATCTTTTCCAACTCCGCACAGTGGACAAGTCCAATCATCCGGAATATCTTCGAATGCGGTGCCGGGAGCAATTCCGCTGTCAGGATCTCCAACCTCTGGGTCATAAACATACCCGCAGGCTGCACATACATACTTCTTCATTGTTCATCTCCTTTCTGTTTTATTATATTCACATTTCTACTTTTTTTTCAGAATCACATAAGTGGGCAAACCGAGAGCTTTATAATACTGCATTATTTCCTTTGCCGGCGATTCATTTGGTTTTTCAGCGGGGTACTTAATCTTTACATACTTTTCCATATGTTTCTTTACATCAGCATCGCTGAAAGTTGTTTTTTCCATTGCTTCACAGTTTTTGCACCAGCTTGCCTGAAAATCTATGAATACCGGTTTATTTTCTCTTTCTGCCTGCGCCAGTCCTTCTTCAAGGGAAGAAACCCAGCCTTCCTGAGTTACAGATGCCTGTTTGCCTGTATTTGTCTTAAAAAGACTAAAAGCTGTATATCCATAATAAACAGCAAACAGCACTATAATTATCCCAAAAATATACTTTACTTTTTCCATCCACATACCTGGCTTGGGTAAAAACGAGAGACCTGCTCCTGCAAAGGGCCAGGGCAGAGCCATACCGATACCGAGGAGGAATGGCAGCAGCAAACCTGCGGGATTTCCTGCAGCATACATTGTGCCTGCAAGCACCAGAACTGATATTACCACAGGGGCTACACAGGCTCCTGCAAGCAGTGCGGATATGCATCCGATTATAAAAGCTGCGGCATAACTGCCTTTTGAAGAATCAGAACCGCTGCTCAGTTTGGAACTGAATTTTGTAAAATCGATGATAAAAACACCGAACATCGAAAGTGATAATACCGCAAACACCAGAGCGATTATCAGATTAAACCAGGGGGATGAGTTAAGGGAGCCAAAACTCGAACCTGTAAGAACCACTACTACTCCGAGAAGTCCGTAAGAAAACGCGATTCCTGCTCCATAAACAGCACCCAGTGAAAAACCTCTGCTTTTTGAAGAAGCAGCAGAACCTGCTCCGATTATCATAAGATTAATGGGTATCATCGGCAGTATGCAGGGAGTAAGATTCAGAGCAAGGCCGCCCAGAAGAATCAGCAGAATAGTAAGTAAAATTCCCCTGTTTCCCAGAGGGTTGGAGCTGTTGCTTTTTCCTGATTCCGCATCGTCAAGGAATTTAATAAAATCCTGCTTACTCTTATATCCGGTGTCTGTTGCGACAACAGTAAACTTATCTGCCTGTTTCTGCCAGTTTTCTGCGCTTGGGTTCTTTTCTGGTTGTGAATCCTTATTCAGGGACGGGGTGGGGGATGAGTCCGATTTGGTTTCTCCCGGAGTCAGCGATAACACTTTTGACTGCGGCATAAAACAGGTTTCCTGATTGCATCCCTGATAATCAATCGTAACTTTTAAAGGAATTGCCGGAGTGCCTTTAATTTTGTATTTATAAGAAAAATCATGTTTATAAACAAGAGATTCTTCTCCGCTGAATTTATCCTTTTTCTTTTCCGGTTCAGGAATACTTAATTCCTCGAGTTCTGTTTTTTCAGCCTGAATCTTTATCTGGTCCTTATAAAGAAAATTACCGTTTTCAACTTTGAAATTAACATCAAGATTATATGAACCATCCTGATTCCTGATTAAATCCGATGTTACGCCGAAAGGTTCAGCAAAGCAAAGTGATGGTATCATCAATATCATTGCAAGTATTAGGAAAAAAAGATTTTTCTTCATTTTAGACACTCCCATGCAATAAGGGGCAGGATAACCCGCCCCTTAAATACGGTTTTAATCAATATTACTGTCTTGCTCCGAGGCTGTGATCAAGCATGTACATACCCTGCATTGATGAGCCTATTCTCTCCAGATCAAGAACAATCTTTGCCGCCGTAGCTTCTTCTTCTACCTGTTCTTTAATGTACCAGGTGAGGAAACCTTCGGTAGCAAAATCTTCGTCTTCTTTTGCGAGCTTGAACAGATTGTTAATTCTTGAAGTAATATACTGTTCGTGCTTCAGAGCATCCTGAAATGCTTCGAGGGGAGAACTCCACTCGGTTTTGGGCTGCTCGATAGCTTTAAGCAGAACTCTGCTCTGCTGCTCGGAAATGTAACGGACAATTTTATGTGCATGGCTGTCTTCTTCCTTCGCCTGACCTACCATCCATTTTGTCATGCCTTCCCAGCCCTGGGCATCAAACCATGTTGCCATTGAAAGATACAGATATGAAGACTGCATCTCGGCATTTATCTGATCATTAAGGGCTTCCGCCATTTTTGTTGATATCATTAACTAATTACTCTCCTTTCCAGAGTCCGTGAAGATTGCAATATTCCCTTACGCTGAATTTTTCTGCATTTACACAGAACACTGCCTCGGGGACATCGCCGGGATTGAGGAACTGGCGATATGCTTTGCCGTCTGCTATTACTTCTATCCATTCAATCCAATGGGTATCCATCATAGGGTGGGCAACTTCGCCTACTTTTACTTTAATACCATGTTCGGTTTTTTCAACCACGGGGACATGTTTTTCTTTTGCTGCATCAACTGTATTTTCAACCATATTTTTCATTGGTTCATTGCAGCAAACAAGTGTTCCCTTTCCATCATGAAGGACTTCCACTATAAGTCCGCATTTCTCACATTTAAAGACCTGTAATTTTTCTGCCATAATTTCATTACCTCCTAAAAAACATTAACATAATAGTTCGTGAATTTTATCCCAATCTGAGAAAAAATTTTCAAAAAGTATGGGGCTGTCCAGAAAGCCACATCTGTTCGATGTTATCTGTCCGGCTTCATAATGCCTTTTGTTTTTTATTTATCTTAAACAATTCTTCTGCAATATGTTGCTGACTGACTCTCTGGACAGCCCCATACAAGACCACTGGTAATATTTAAAAGCCCGTTTGCCTTATTTGGTTGCCGGAGCTTTTGTTGCGGGGGTTGTTGACTGTTTGCCGGGTGCCGGTGTAGGAAGGGGTTTTGAAGGCGGGGGAATTACTTCCAGCTTCTGGCCCTTTGCTTCCAGTGCTTTTACAGCTTTATCGGGGTTTTTCGCAATTGTGCTTCCACAGGCTTTTGAGCATGCATATACTCTCTTGCCGCTTATGTCGATGTGGATTGAAGGATCAACTTTTTTTCCACATACGCACTGTGTCTGTGTGGGAGCTGCTGCTTTAGTTGCGGGAGCAGCTTTTGTTGCCGGGGTTGCCTTGGTTGCGGGTGCAGCCTTTGTTGCCGGGGTTGCTTTGGTTGCGGGTGCAGTCTTAGCTGCAGGTGTCGCTTTGGTTTCTGCAAAACAAACAGCAGAAAGAGCAAAAATTGAAAAAGCGAGAATCATTGCGATTACGATTACTTTTTTCATGGTTGTCTCCTTGTTCAGTGTAGAGTATTAGCCGGATTCCATCCGATTTTTAGAAAAAAGGACAGGCTATCTGCCTGCCTGGGCTTGTCCTGCTTCTGTTAATGCATATTTGCATCTTACAGGACTATCGATAAGCCCGAAGACCTTCATCTTCTTTAATTTGAGATTTACGATCTTCTCGTCAATGCCGGTTTTCCTTGCTAGTTCCTTACCAGTGGCCGGTTCAGACATTTCATTTAAAGCTGCAAGGATCTTTGCCTGATCCTCATCAGCGAAGCTTTTTTTCAGACTTGACATCAACATCCCTCCTTTTTTCTGATTTGTGACAATCCTTAGTCTGCTCGCCTGGTCTTGTGTCTGTTCGCCTTGTTTATATAAAACTTTTAAATCACATATCCCACATCTCCCGGAATACACTTCCGGAAGATGTGAATGCCATCCACCCGGTATTGGCATTTGATGTTGAAAAAAGAACTTTTAACCTGGTTATTTTGATTTGGGTTTTTCGGTGGCAGCGGGCTTTGCTGTAGGTGCTGCAGCCGGGGTTGCTGTTTTGGCAGCGGGTGTTGCTTTAACAACGGGTTTGGTTGTTTTGGCAGCGGGTTTGGTTGCGGGTTTTGCTGTTTTGGCAGCGGGTGTTGCTTTTACTGCGGGTGAAGCAGCCGGTTTGGCTGTAGGAGCAGCTTTAACTGCGGGAGCGGCTTTGCCTGCCGGTACGGGTTTAGCTGTGGGTTCTGCTTTTGTTTCGGCAAAACATACGGCTGAAAGTGCGAAAATTGCAAATGCAAAAATTGTTGCAATGATGATTACTTTCTTCATGTTTATTATCTCCTTTTATGGTGTTCTTAGGTGTTATCTGAAGTTTCCTTCAGACTGTCAGGTTCTTTCTTTACCTGCAGATGGTTGGATATGTGATATTTCTGACTACTTTTCACTTGAAATTTATTCTGAGTTTACAAATCACTTCCTGTAACATGTTTTTGATAAATACTTATTACTAAGTTTCTATTATAACTCCTCTTTTTTTAAAATCAATCCTCAAAATTAACTTTTCTGAATCTATATTAAACATAATAAATAGGAGGAATTCCGCTTTGAAAAGTTAAAGAAGAATACTTCCAAAGACTGCGCCGGAGGGAATTATGGACATTGCTGCAATCAGAAAAAAATGGATAGACTATAACGATGAGAAGATTTGCCTGTTTCTTGGATTTTTAAAAAAAGAAGGCAAACTTTCTGAAGATGAACTTTTTGTTAACAAAAAGTTATTAGAAGATTTCTCAGTAGATTATCTGATTGACTATGAATCTGAACTCGAAGAAGATCCTGATAATGAGGATTTTGGAATAATTACCATAGATACTGTGACGGCAGGGTTTTTAGATGATTATCTCGGAAGATGGTTTATCCAGAAGGGAAAGAATCCCACAGAAGAAAAACTGCTCCGATACATTGGATTGTTCAACGAATTCTTCCAGTTTCTCAAAGATAACAAACTATATAAAGAAAGAGCAGCTCAGTTTACAAAACTGAAAAAACGACTGGAAAAACCCGACAAATATCTTAACCGACACAAAGAATATCAGGCACTGATGCAGGAAAAAGATCGGAATTATGATGCATACACTGATATGCTTCAGGATTGGGAAGATTGGGATTTTTAAGTGAAACTCTTGTGGTTTCTTTGTCGCAGAGAAATAGTTCAATATGAAAAGAGACCTTTTTACATTAGATCTGAGATACAGATCCTATTTATTTAAACGAATCATCAGCTTTTTAACATACCGCCTCACAGTAATGGGGCGGTTGCTTGTTTTGGCAGGCTGTCTTGTCTTTCTTATGGGAGGCGTTATTCTGCTGCCCACTTTTATGATGTACACCGTTGGTTTCTTTTTTCTGATGATTTTTATTTTTTCTCCTATTTTATCCTATATTGTTCTTCCGCGGCTGATACTGGATGTTGAAACACCTGTAAGAACCTCTGCGGGTGCTACTTTTTACGAAGATGTAACAGTTAAGAACAAATCAGGAAAAGATGCCGTCTATGTTTTTGTGAGAGAAGACAACTGGCTTGTTGATTTAAAACAGGAGTTCCCTCAGGGAATTATGATTCCATACCTTTATGATAAAGATGAGGTCAAATTCAGAATCAACCTTACTGCAGAGAAGCGTGGCGTTTACAAACTCGATAAAATCAGTGTCGATTCACCATTTCCCGTCGGCGTTGTAAGGGTTGGGTATAGTTATAAAAAAATCAGAAAAATTCTCGTTTATCCCGCATTTAAACCATTGACTCAATTTAACATACCTGTAGGCAAAAAACTTCAGCCCGGCGGAATCCTGCTTGCTTCAAATATCGGTGAATCCACTGAATTTCTTGGAACAAGAGAGTTCCGGGAGGGAGACAGCCCCCGGATGATTCACTGGAAATCATGGGCAAGACTTGACAAACCTATTGTAAAAGAGTTTCAGGAAGAATATTTCTGCAGAATTGCACTTCTTATTGATACGTTTATCCCCAAAAAATCCCCGGAGGGCGTATATAATGATTTCGAAGCTCTTCTTTCACTTGGAGCTTCCATTTCCGATTATCTTTCAAGACAGGAATACATTATTGATATAGTGGCTGCAGGACCTCAGATTTATTATCTGCAGGCTGGAAGAAGCCTTGCGTATCTGGATCAGATTCTGGATATTCTCGCCTGTATAGATGTGTGCCGCCAGCAGCCTTATTCGAGGGTTGAACCGGTTTTGATGGAGGAAATGGCAAGAGTGACGACTGTTGTCGTATTGCTCCTTGACTGGGATGATGCAAGGCGGGATTTTTTACAGCGTATTCGTGAATCCGGTGTTGAGTTAAGGGTGATCATTGTAAACAGCACTATGCAAAGCGGGCAGGTGGCGAAAATCGAGGATATGTTCGGCCCCGTAACATTGATAGATGCGCAGACTATCTCAAAAGGAATGGATTATCTTTGAAATTTGAAATGATGCCAAAAGAGGTTAAGGAATACCTCAGGAAAGATCCTCCGGATAACCCCGATCTTCCGTTCTGGGGGCTTGTCTGTATGGCTTCATCGGCAGTTCTGTATGCACTGCAGATCAATTTTGTAGTGCTTGCTATTCTGCTTCCTCTGATAATTCTTCTTTCGCTGAAAATCAAATGGAGATTCAGAATTGATGTTCATTTTGAAATCCTTATTGCTGTTGTTTTTTTTGTAATCCTTTTTATTTCAGGACGCTTATTCACCACATTGCAGAATTATTCAATTCTGAGGGTGGCTGATTATCTATTTTATGTGATGGCTCTGGTTTTGTTTGTTCTGATGGTCATAAAGGCATTTAAGATGAAAAGCCGCTATGAATACTATGTAGCTTATCTTTATTCGCTTCTGATGATATTTATTTGCACCTTTTCCGTAAGAAACATCGACATTCAGAATGTCATTCTTTTTTCTGTGTATGCTGTTTCTTCAAATTTTTATTTTATGGAGATTCTGCCGGTTTCGTATAAAAAGGCGGAAACGAGACCTGGAAAATCAATCTTCAGAAATCCTTATCTTATTATCTGCATTCCTGCTCTGATTATTATGAGTTTTATGTTTGGAGCTTTTATGAAGAAACATGAAGCTTCAATTCTCAGAAAGCTTCTTGAGCAGGGTGATATGATGGGGTCTGCTTCGTTTTCGGATCGGTGCGAACTCGGCACTCTGGAAAATCTACCCCAACCCCGTACTGTAGCTATGAGGATTAAAACAAAGAGCAACCCGGTGCGGGTAACAGGAAAAATATACAATAAATACAGATCAGGAACATGGGAAGTAGAATCCGAATCTCATCAACTGGGGCAGGTGAGTCAGTCTGTATCGAACAAATATTCGAGCTTTGTAAGCATTGCAAATAATACTTTTTTCAGTCCACTGGGCGAAAAAACATTATCCGGAAATATTGATACCGGCAGTGTTCAATTATACACAATCAGTCTGAAGAAAAACAGAAATGTATATTTTCCCGACAACGCTGGGTTCTTTGCCTCGGGAAATCAGGAATATAAAGCAGATAATCTGGGCAATATAAATGGTGTCTCTTCAGATGTCGAAAGATACGAATTACTGCCTCTTTGTGTAAACAACAGCATCGTTTATTTTGGCGGCGCCCCTCCCACTGATAAAGAACTGGAAATTCCGGATAATATGAAAAAAATTGTCACGGAAATGACCATCAATATTACAAAAGACAAAAAAACAAGGGCTGAAAAAGTCTTTGCCATACTTCAATATCTTCAGCAAAATCATCAGTATCATAAAGGCATCTCACTTGAGCGAAAGACAGACCCTGTCCTTGAATTTCTTACCTCAAACAAAGCTGCCCACTGCGAATATTTTGCATCCGGTATGGCGCTTATGCTCCGCTCTATAGGAATCCCAAGCAGATACGCCGCAGGTTATGTTGTTCACGAGTACAAAAAGCTTGGCGATTATTTTGTGGTGAGAGGTAAAGACGCCCATGCATGGGTCCTTGTCTGGGTGCCGGAAAAAGGATGGCTTGCCGTTGATCCCACTCCGCCTTCAGGAATCCCTTCCGGCAATGAACCGGAAAATGATGACTTGATAGAATATCTCAGCGCAAAAATAGAAACCATGATGCTGTATATTAAAAACGGCGAATGGAAACAGCTTGCCTCAGAAGCCCGGGATTTTTTCCTTTCTATTTTAAAAATGCCGGCTTTTCAGATTACTGCAGCGCTGATAATATTTCTTTTTCTTTATCTGAAATACCGACGCCACATTCCCCGGTTAATCAGGCTTTTCTTCGGAAAGATGAAAAAAAATAAGCTTGAATTATCCGAAGGTGATCAGATAGTCCAGCTTATGTTGAAATTTGATGCCCTGCTTATTAAAAACAACCTGAGCAGGCCTCTGAATCTTACTTTGACAGAGTTCAGCAGTTATCTTCGTGAAAAAGCTCCATCAGCAGCTATTGCAGATTCCTGTTCAAATTTTGTCAGCTATTATGCTTTTCTGAGATACTCGGGAACCGTTGTGGAACCATCGATGATAGAAGAGTTGAACAGCCTGTTTTCAGATGCGGAAAAAAATATCAGACAAAAACACGAAGACAGAAAATAAAATTCAGACTTTATTCTGCACCGGTTCTTCCAGGAAGGGCAGGGGAGCGGGCAGCATCATCCGTCTTCCGTCTTTTCTGAAGATTAACTGTCCTGTAAATTCTTCCCATTCTTTCCGGGTAACTCCGCCTGAATCAGGCATTTTATCCAGAGAAGTTTCAATGTAATAACTGTGTTTTTCCCTTTTGAACATAATGTCAGAATAGATCGTCAGTTCGAGTCTGTATCGTTTTCCTCTTATATCCATGGGGAGATAAGAGAATATGCTGAAGAAAATGGATTCAACTTTTTCATGAATCTCATCGGAGTCAAAAGCTTTGCCGGAAATGATGAGCATATTCTGACCGGAATCAAACTTACCCGACAACTTGATATGGTCGGGTTTCATATCAATTTCCAACTCTTTGCAGGCTTCTGCAATCATAGTTGGCAGATCTTTTGTTTCAGTTTTTTTTACTTCAAATTTATCCAAAACAAAACCCCCTGTTTATTTGGAAAGACTAAAAATCACCGCTGAAAAATACCAGAACCGCTGTTACCATCCGTCTTGCCCCTTCGGAATTGCAATTTGTTGCTTCTCCCCATATTGAACCGTTTTTCCGGATTGTTCCACCGGAGTCCACCTGTCCCCATATGGATCCATTTTTTCTGATAGTGCCGTCGGATTCTATTTCTCCAACGATTGAACCATTGGCTCTTATTGTACCCCCGGACTCAACTTGTCCTGCAATACTTCCTGATTTTCTGACTGTACCGTCATTCTCAACAGAACCGACTATGCTGCCGTTTATCCTGATATTTCCACCGGAATCAACTTCCGCCCAGATTGAGCCGTTTTTTCGGATTGTCATATCCGCAGATGCATAGGCGCAGATTACGGATATAAAAAGCAGAACCAAAAAGAAAATCCTTTTCATATTTGTTCTCCTTTCCTATTTTTGTAACGGTTTGTCTTCATCTGAAGGTTTACCGGTCTTTTTTATATTTTCAATCTCTCCGGTTGACAAAGATATAATCTTTCCGGATTTAAGAAGCTGAGGAATATCATCCCTGTCAATTTTCAACATCCTTGTCATATCGAGGTCGAGAGGGATAATTTTCTTTGATTCTTCCTTGCCGAGTTTTACATCTGCTTTTCTGAATAAAGATGCTCCCTTGTCCTGCTTAACCTCTGCAGCCTCTTCCTTTTCTTCTTTATGAGGTATATCAAGCGAAAGAATCTTGTTCTTAGGTACTGATATAAGAGGTTTTTCAGGCATAGGAAGCACTTTTTCCGGTTTCTCCTCTTTCTCAGGCATCAATGAAGCTTCCAGAGCGGGATCCATCCTGACTTTTTCCTTTATGCCTTTTTTGGGGTCAGTTATAACTGATACAGGAACACCAAGAACCTTTCTTGTTTCCTTCTGCTCTTTCTTAGGCTTTTCCTCGGGCGCATCAACTCTTTTGATCTCCTGAGGCGGAGGTTTCACTCCCGGAGCCTGCCCTGATACAGCTGCCTTCTCCGATGAAGTAACATTCATAGCTGCATCCCGGTTTATTTCAACCGGACCTGATTTCTGCAATGTTTCTTCTGCTGCCTTTGGTATAACTGTTTCAGGCTCAGAAGATTTTTTATTCTCTTCCTGAGGGACAACTGTTTCTTTTATAATTGCAGTTATCGGTGCAGTTGCTTCCTCTGGTTTCACTTCCACAGGATGTGATTTTATTTTAAGTTTATCCTTCTTCTCAGAAGGTTTGATGAAAATCTCTTCAGGAACTTTTTTATCAGATTCCCTTATTTCAGCCTTAACCTCAGCTTTAACTTCGGCAGGAGCGGAAATCTGCTCTTTTTCCTTAACCGGCTGTGGTTTTGCTTCAGACTTCTTTTCAACGGTAATTATCTTCTCAGTTATTTCCTGGGTCTGAATCTTACCTGTGGTCAGAAAACGAATTACGCCATATTCGCCGCTTTCTTCTTCAATTTCCCGGATTTTTCCGAATTGAGCGGGATTCTGCTTTGAAGCCTGTAATGCGGCATCGATAAAATCACGGTTTTTCAGCAGTTTATAGGCAAGCCAGAAGTGAAAACCGCTTTTATACTCTCCAACATCTGCCTGTGCATTTTCTTCAAACCAGATATCTGCAAGGTTGGCAGCAATAAGCGCATAGGTAAAATCTTCCGAAAGCGCTCCTGTAATGCTGATTATATCCTGTTCTCCAACTTTCAGGCGCTCTGTCAGTTTCATACGCCTTCCTGAAGAAAGTTCCCAGGGAAATGTTATTCTGGTTTCCACTATTTTTCCCAGTTTCATATTAAAGAGATCGGACATATCTTTTAAAACAGTAACAAACAGGATTTCTATTCTGTCCTTGTCGTCCATATGTCCCTGCTCTCTTACAGGAATCTCCCGGGGTATTTCATCTGTGCCTTTTTGTGTAAGATGAGTGGGGATCAGATACCTTTCGCCTTTGGAACTAAGAAGCTGTTTCCGTGCAAGGTTCAGTATGTCTTCCAGTTTTTCAGGCATCTTTCCGGCTCTTCCCACATCAACAAGAGCTGCAGCTTCTTCAGTCAGAGGCTTCTGCGGCTTCGCCGGTTCTTCCCTGTCTGCTTTTTCCTTTTCAGCGCCCGGTTTGTCTGAATGTGTGGAAACTTTTTCAAGTTTTAGTGATTTAGGCTGAACTTTTACCTGAACCGAGGGTGGGGGAGCAGTTTCCTTAAAGCGGGCTTTTACCTGTTTGACTGCAGGTTTGGGAAGCTGGTCCATACTTTCAAGCTCAAGTATTTCTTCGGAAATCCATATCCCTGTTCTCTGAAGGGCTTCAATTTCCGAACGATCGGCATAAACAATCTTTTCAAGAACATGTGTGTAAGGATTGTATGAAACACTCATTTTTATAAATGTAAATATGGCAAATATCAGTATTCCCGGAATCATTGAAAAATTCAGGAAAAACATGACAGTTAAACCAGCAATGAATAGCAATGCACATTCCCACAATGCTTTCATAAATGCTGCCACCGAGCCATGCTCTTTGAACATGGAATCGAAATATGTAATGAAAAAATTGGCTACTAGCCAGAACAGAGAAGCAAATATCCAGCTATATCCTCTTATGCCGAGTTTCGACTGGGCAAAAAGATAGATACCCATGGATATTGCTGCTGTTATGAGTACAATAATAAAAATAAGGCCAAAATTTGTTGATTTAATTTTCGCGTTGCTACGCTCCATCTCTGACTCCTAAAAATTGTTGCTATTATATTTATATGCCCTCCATATGTTTTCCTTTTCCACATTTTTCAAACAAAACAGATAATTTTTCTTAGTTATGAGAAAAATGCTTATGGGTTGTGAAAATTTGCACAAACTAAAATTGTCTTGTTTTTTTCCGATACTAAATTTATAGAGATATTTTTACTTATTGTTACGGTTTATTTCAAGGCGCTTAAAGATGAAGGGAGAATTAAAAATGAGGAAACTTACTGAAAAGCCCTCTGCCAAACAGAAAAAATCTGCCCGAATTACCCATGAATACGACTCTCACCTAATGTCATCACTTCCGCAGCAGGCGGAAACCGTCCATCTGAGTATAGAAAAGAAAATGGAAGAACTCAGACAGATCTCAGAGAAAGCTGAACAGCTGAAAGAAATCTATTCTAACATGGACTCAAAGTCCGGAACAAAAAAGAAACAACTGAAAAAAATGACCCAGAGTTGTTCTGATTTTAACCATATTGCGTTATCACTGCAAAAAGAATGCGAACAGCTCAAACTGCATATACAGGAGGGTCAAAAGAAGATCGTTCAGCTCGAAACTCTGGTGATAGACGGACATGTCAAATCGGAAGAAGAAACATCCAGACTGAGCAGCCTTGAAGAAGAAGCAAAAAAAATAGTCAGGGTTGTGGAAATTGTCAAAAATATTGCTGATGAAACAAATCTTCTGGCTCTTAACGCTGCTATTGAAGCTTCAAGAGCAGGAGAACACGGAAGGGGATTTGCGGTTGTTGCCGATGAAGTCCGTTCTCTTGCCGAATTGTCAGAAAAAACCACATACAAAATTAATGATTCCATTGAACAGACCTTGAGCAGCCTGAATAAAGTTATCCGGAATGCCGCCATTTTTAAATCTGCGTCTTCGCTGAATTTGCAGAAATCACGATTTCTTATGGCAGAATTCAATAAAATGACGGAGGCATTAAAATCAGCTGGAACAATTATTTCTGAGCTTATAAAAAGCAACGATTCCATCTCCGGCAAAATTCTTTCAGACGGTGAAGGTCAGACAGAAAACAGAGATAGTATCACTTCAATTCATAACAAAATTGATTTGCTTGAAGATTCCATAGCAGGTATTAAATCAAATTATGAAGATGCCTCAAGGCTTGCCGGCTCTCTGCAGTTTATGAGCGGA
>JAJTBE010000105.1 GCA_021287065.1 Bacillota bacterium | reverse complement strand
TCCCTGATGGTCATTGTCTTTAACAAAGTATCCGCATTTACATTAACTGGCACAGCGGTGATAAATCCGTTTGAGTGAAGAATCGTTTCCTCTCTGCTGTCTATCCCCGAAGGATAACCTGCACCGGGTTTCTTCTCAACCGGATATTTTTTCCCTATAATGACTTTTTCGGATTTATTATCATACCAGAATGGGAAAAACTGAAAATACTTATTGTCCTGTAATGGATCATAGCCTGCCCCGAAGAAAAAGTATTTGCCCTGTTCTTCCGATTGAATCAGGTTTCCGGTCTTTCCAAAAGGCTCCATCGAATCCCGGTGAGCGGGATTAATATTAAAAATTGTTGTTGTTTTCAGAACTTTCGGTTTCCCGTTGTTATCCGGTAATATCTGTGTAAAAGTAAGCTTTGCGGGGTTTGTGGGTACTTCAGGCTGATAATATGCCGAAACAAGAACCAGCTTGTATGAAATCTGTAAATGCTCGGGATAATATTTCGAATACTGTTTAAGCCCAAAGCTGAATAGAAATATAATTAATGCCATTATTATGATTTTTTTCAACCAGGGATTCTTTTTCATATTGCCTCCCTGCCTGTGAATATCTTTTCACTGCTTGTAATTCAATTTGCTAAAATGAATGCATTTTGCCATTTATGATATTTATGGTGCTGATATTGTAGGCTAGTAGTCGAAAATTCCCCGAATCCTCCGGGAAATCTTGCAAACCTCGCTTTTCCCAGAAAGCATGGTCTCCTCTGAGGGTCTCTAAACCTCACGGTCCCCGGTCGGTCCCCCGATTCAAAAGTTTTGTGATGGTGGGTGCCCGCAGGCAGGGTGGTGCGAGGAAACTTTTTTCAAAAAGTTTTCTCTGGGAGATGGGCAAACCGCTCCAATACTTGTGATCGATTAGACAAATTCGTGCCTTATTTCATGGGCATTGGGATTAGTGTCGTCTGTGTCTGTGGTTAATTTCAATGGCAAATGTTTAAGTTTTTTATGTAAAAAGTCTTCTGTAATAATTATAATACATTTTCCCAACGATTGCACGGGTTTAACATATTGTTAACATACCATCAATCCAGGCAGCTCCGCCTAAAAAATCTCTCCGCCTGCGCTTTAAACCTCAATCCTCTGTAATCACAAAAATATCCGCACCCCTTGGTTAATCACAAAGAATATGCCCGAAAAAAAATACAATTCGATATGTAGAAATCAGAATTGTATCAGAAAGAAAAATGTGTATATGAAAGTTTTTGGAAGGGGGGGCAATGCCACTGAATTAGTAAAAAATTACTCAAATCCACAGTCTAATACTCCTGTTTTTCAAGGGAGGAGGTTCGGAGGAGACCTCGCTTTTCCAAAAAAGCGTGGTCTCCTCTGACGGTCTCCAAAACTCCCGGTCGGTCCCCCAATCCAAAAGTTTTGGGATGGCGGGTGCCTGCCCGCAGGGTGGGCGCGAGGAAACTTTTTTCAAAAAGTTTTCTCTGGGAACAGGGCAAATGGTTACAATCCTCGTGATCGATTAGATAAATCCATTCCTTAATTTATGAGCATTGAGCTTCGGGGAAACTTTTCCCCAAAAAGTTCCCAAAAAAACAATTGCCCCCAAAAACAAGCTCGCCGCCAAAAAACTTCCCGCCAATAACCCCAAGCTTCTCCAGTGGCTGCTGGAAGCCATTCCGCCTGTGCTTCAACCTCTAAATCCCCTGTATCACGCAAATATCCGCACCCCTTGGTTAATCACAAAGAATATGCCCGAACAAAAAAATACAATTCGATATGTAGAAATCAGAATTGTATCAGAAAGAAAAATGTGTCTATGAAAGTTTTTGGAAGGGGGGTTGGGGGAAACTTTTTTTCAAAAAAGTTACCCCCATAAGAACTTTCGCCCTGAAATAAACTCTTCTCTTACTTGTCCATCAGATGCTTTTCGAAGAACTCCGCCATTTTCCGGTATTCTGTCAGACGGTTTTCCTTTTTGCGCACTCCATGGCCTTCATCGGGGAATATCAGAGCTTCCACAGCAACGCCTCTCTTTTTGAGGTTGTCGATGATGGCATAAGCTTCTGTAACGGGCACTCTGGGGTCGTTTTTACCATGAACGACCATCAGCGGAGCCTGTACTTTTTCGATCTTATTGATAGGGGATATGGATTTCAGAAATTCCTCGTCAGAGAGGGGGCCGTATTCAGGTTCTCTCAGTGCCTGACGATATGAGCTTGTTGTTTTGAGGAAGTTGAGAAAATCAACTATGCCTACCGATTCAAGACCGGCTCCCCACATTTCCGGATACTCGGTAAGAAGCGCCATAACCATAAATCCGCCGTAGCTTCCGCCTCTGATGCCGATTTTTTTAGGTCTTGAATAGCCCATGTCCACTAAGTATTTTGCTGCATAGTATCCATCTTTCACCGAATCCATGCGGCTTTTATAATTATCCAGATCCAGATATTTTTTGCCGTAACCGGCACTGCCTCTGATGTTGGGCGACATGATTCCAAATCCCTTATTCAGCAGATAATTGTAATTTCTCTGGAAATATGGTCTGAACTGTGATTCGGGACCACCGTGGAATTCAATGATAAAGGGAATGTTTCCCTTATTTTTTTCCCAGTTTTTGGGTAGATATACAAAAGCGGGAATCTCAAGACCATCGAAGCTTTTATATTTGATAAGCTTAGGAGCAATAAATGTCTTCGGATCAATGCCCGCATAGGAAGAGAATGTAAGCTGCCTGAGCTGCTTTGTTTTCCAGTCCCATGTGTAAACATCCATTGTTGTGACCGGTGTGTTGAGGGCAAATGCCATTTTTGTGGTTTTCGACATTGAAGGAGCGCCTGCAATACCTTCGAATTTGGGTGAAGGCAGCTCTTTGCCTGTGGCGGTTTCAAAAAGTTTCAACCTTGCATAACCGTTTTCGTTGATAATAAGGGTCATAACAGAACGATCCGGTGAAAGATCGATTTCATCAACTTCCCATGGTGATTTGCTATCAAGGGTAAATACCATCTTACCGGTGGCAATATCAAGAACCGCTGTCTTCTTCAGCTCGTTTTGATTCTTGTTTGATATAAGATAAATCTGTTTTCCGTCTTTTGAAAAACCGACGCCGATATAGATATAAGCGCCTTCGTGCTTTGTCAGAAGCTTAGCTTCACCTGTTGTCAGGTCAAGAAGATACAGATTGTAGTCCACATTGGAAAGATGCTGGGTGCAAAGGAGCTTCTTTCCATCGGGCGATAATGCCGTAGCTGCATAATAACCCTGTTTGTCGAGAATAAGCTTTTCTTTGCCGGTATTGATATCCATCTCATAAAGATCAAAATACCGGGGGTTGTTAATGTTGGCAGAATAGTATATTTTGTCCGAATTATTGCTCCACACAGGTGAACCGTAACGGACTTTTGGATTAGTAGTCAGAGGCTTGCATCTGCCTGTTACCGGATCCATAAGCCAGAGCTGAAACTGTTCGTCTCCGCCCGAATCGCAACGGAAAATCATCCATTTTCCGTTAGGCGAAAGATAATAGTCGTAAACTCCTTCTTTCCGGAAGGTAAGCTGATAGGGATATCTGTTTCCCTCTGTTATTCTGAAAATCTGTTTGTCGTCTGTAAAACCCGTGGTAAAATAAATGGTTTTGCCGTCGGGCGAAATAACCGGACTTGTTGCGTAACCTATCTGCATATAGGTTTCAATATCATCCGGCATCCAGCTGACTGCCGCATAAACCTGACTGCACAGGGCAGCAACAACAATCAGTAAAAGAACCGCTGTTTTCTTCACTTGTTTCCTCCATTGGTGAAATTATTCGGGCAGCACAATTTATAAACAGGCTGCCTGATTTGTCTGTATTTTCATCATTCAGAATGGGAAATCCTTGAAAATACGTTTTCAGAGCTGATATTGCCTTATCTTAACAAATGTATTATTGCTCTTTATTGGTGTTTGCTTTATAATTTTATTATAACTTCTTTCTGAGGTAACTAACGGGAATGAGAAACTAACAAAGACGAAAGGCATATGAATCAGTAACCTGAACGCTAAAAAGCATTCGGGCTGAAAGTCCGGCTCCGCCGGGCTGTGTTTGAAATTACCATGTAAGTGCCGGCAAAGGATGATTATCCACAAACCGCACCTCTGCTGAAGTAATTTCGCACTTCGTTGATTCGCCTGCCCTGCGTCTTTGTTTTTTTATTCCCGTTTTTTGTTTCGGAAATAATAAAGGAGTGATAATTTATGGGTAGAGTTTCAATAGAAGCGAAAAATCTTAACAAAACCATCGGACATAAAACTTTGCTGAAAGATGTGTCTTTTTCAGTAAATCATGGCGAAAAAACCGCTCTTGTAGGGTTGAACGGCTGCGGAAAATCAACCCTGATAAAAATTCTTGCAGGCATAGATGAAGAATATGCAGGCAATATCAGCATTATCCCCGCCAGAGCCAAAGTGGGGTATCTTCCCCAATGGATCGAATTTGAGGATGTTTCCGTAAAATCCGTTCTTGATAAAGCCCTCGATAAAGCTCTGATTTCTGAAAAATGGGAAAGGGAAATAGCAGCAGGAAAAGTTCTGGAAGAAGTTAACCTCGGCAGAATACCCCTCAACCAGTCTGCCGCCAGACTCTCAGGAGGTGAAAAAACAAGACTCTGCCTTGCCTGCCTCCTTATTGAGGAACCTGAATTCCTCCTTCTGGACGAACCCAGCAACTTTCTCGACATAGAAGGGCTTCGTCAAATAGAATCCTTCATCAGAAACTCCCCCTGCGGAATCCTCTTTGTTTCCCACGACAGACACCTGATGGACGCAGCAGCCGGCAGGGTCATAGAACTTGAAGAAGGCAAAATCACAGAATACTCAGGCAACTACTCCTTTTACCGCTCGGAAAAACAAGCTGCCAGAGAACAGCTCTTTGAAGAATACAGAATTCAGCAAAGAGAAATCAAACGCCTCAAATCACTTGCCGCCCGCGAAAAAGGCTTCGCCAAACGCGCCGGTAAAGGACCTGACCCCGGAAAATGCGTCGCCGTTGTTGACTGGGGCTACATAGGAGCCAAAGCGGCAAAACATGATAAAAAAGCTAAAGCTATCGAAAAACGGATAGAAAGAATGGAAAAAGTGGAACTGCCCAAACGAAACTACATGGCCGACATCCGCTTCGAAGGCAACGCAACATCCCGTATTGTGGCAAAAGCAGAAAATCTGGTCAAATCATTCGGCGAAAGAACACTCTACAGCAATGTGGATTTCACAATAACAGCAGGAGAAAAAACCGGAATACTCGGACCCAACGGATCAGGAAAAACAATCCTCCTGAAAATACTTCAGGGCAAAGAACAACCCTCCTCAGGCTCCACCTTTCTCCTCAATGATTCGAGGGTAGGGTATTTTTCACAAATATTCGAATCCCTGAATCCACAACTTACCGCAGTCACCCAGATTATGGAATCCACAGGCCTCAACCTCTGGGACGCCCGCCAGACTATGGCTTCTTTCCTCTTCTTCGAAGATGATGTCTTCAAAAAAGTGGAAAACCTCTCCATAGGAGAAAAAAGCCGCCTTGCTCTTGCCTGCATAAAAGCTGCAAACCCGGAAGCTATAATACTGGATGAACCAACCAACCATCTGGATGTGCAGACAGCGGAAATACTGGAAAACGCCCTCAGGGAATACCCGGGAACAGTCATCATAGTCACCCACGATCGCAGACTCCTGGATAACCTTGCGGAAAAACTACTCATAATCTCCGGGAAAAAAATCATCAATTACCCCGGAAAATATAGCGAATGGGCCGAAAAAAATAATTTTGATTAATTCTTTCATGCCTATTGATCCAATGCGGAAAATATGATAAAATAACGACGATTCAGCGGAGAGGTGGCCGAGTCGGTCGAAGGCGAGCGCCTGCTAAGCGTTTGTAGGGTCATTTTAAAGCTCTACCGTGGGTTCGAATCCCACCCTCTCCGCCAATAATGCGCCCGTAGCTCAGCGGATAGAGCGCCTGACTACGAATCAGTAGGTCGTTGGTTCAAATCCAATCGGGCGCTTTAAAGGGAACCCGTAATCATAAGGATTGACGGGTTTTTTTGTTTTCGGGGAGGAAGATAAAAAAACGTGCTTATTTTTGATAAAAATGGATAAAATGGATGAGGTTGTGGAATCATTTGTGGAACTTTTTTTCCGTCCAAAACGTGGTTTTAAGGGGTGTTTATTCTATTAAGGATTTGGGTGCCGATTGTATTATGGCAATCCCATTAAATCGGTCATGGAATCCGGTATCAGGTATGTTTCCGGATAGAGTGTTTTTGGGGTTGATTTGTTTGAAAGACCATAATCTTTAGCTTATTTCGTGGGGATGAGCAAGTTGTGGTCTTTATTTTCTTGCCGGTTGTTTAGTTGATGAGAATATGAGTCTTCTAATAAGAAATGGGGAAAGATCAATTTGTATATGATTTATCCGAAAAAGCTTGCCATATATGGGCTTAGAGAGCATGATCCCTGTTTGATGTTCCGTGGGTTAGAAAAAAACTAAAAAAATATTAAAAAAGTGTACGTGTGATTTCGGTGCTTATACGTTATAGTGTATAGAAGTTTTTTTGAGTATCCCGATTTCTGTTCAATACAGTATGTCGGAAGAAAGGGGTGAGCGATTTTGATAAATGTAATGCTTTTACTTTTTTAGTCTTACAGGAGTGTATCGTCTATCTTGACAACCCGGACTGTTAATCGGAAAAAAATTTGCTGGGAGACACGTAATGCAAATGATACGTGTAAATATGATGCATAGTGGGTGAAAATACTGTTACTGAAGTTGTTACTGAAGAGCAGTATCCCATATGAAAGGGGTGATTTGCCAATCATTTCACCATAAGATTTTGAGTGAACTGGTAATGCACGCTGAGTGAGGAATGTTGGGGAACTTTCTTTGCTCTTTAAGGTGTGCGAACCGCACGGAATGTTGCGTAGCATTGGAGGCAGCTTTTTAGGTGGTTATAACCGGAATGTAATTATGTGGATGTTAATCTGATTAACAAGTGTGTTTTATGGCTTTGTGAGACATATTGAAAGAA
>JAJTBE010000078.1 GCA_021287065.1 Bacillota bacterium | reverse complement strand
TGGGGTTTGAGTGATTTTTTCAAATCATTGAAAGATAACCCAGGAGCAGGCAGCGCCTGCGATTCGGTGGATTTGCGGTTATTACAACGCCGTGGGGGTTTGGGGGATTCTTCCCCCGTTTGCCAACCTTTTTGAAAACTGCGAAGCAGATTTCAAAAAAGTATGAGTAAAAAAAGCAATAAAAATCGATATGCAGAAAGCAAAATTAAAGAGAACGGAAAAATGATGCACCGAAAGTTTTTGCCGGAAGGGTTTGGGAAACGAGCTTTTTTCAAAAAGCGGGTTTCCCAAGAGTGTAAAAAATGAGAAAAATTTTACTCTTCAGTGTCAGCAGCACTGACACCTTACCGGCTCTTCCTGACCTTTCCTATGGCAAGGATGGTATCGTCTTCCTCAAAGGTATAATCTCCGGGATTTATTATTGAAGAGCCATCTTTTTTACTGACTCCAGCGATTATCATATTTTTTTCCTTTTTCCACTGAGCAAGTATATCGTTGAATTTTTGCCCAATAACGGTGCTGTCCGCAGGGATTCTTACAATATCATTGCCTTTTCCCGGATCCAGTATTTCGTTGAAGAAGGGCATTATGCTCGATTTCATTGATGCCTGGGAAATAAGAAAAGCAGCAACATTGCCGGGTAGAATCACATTTTCGATTCCGCTCATTCTGAGATGCTGTTCGTTTTCAGGTTTGAGAAGCTCGGCGCAGGAGTAGATTCCCGGGTTCAGTTTTTCGATGGTGAGAGCGGTCAGAACTGTTCTGGCATCCGTATCCTCCACGGTTCTGCCTCTGTTGTCCGCAAGGATTATTGCGGTGGAGGCGTGCTGAATGTTGGCGAGTTTCAGGGATTCTGAACTTACAAAATCCTGTTTTATATGAAAGACGCTGGACATATCCACGCCGGCAGATGTCAGATCAGGCAGTTCCTGCATATCACTTATGATAATATAGGATTTATCCCTGTATTCCTGATTTTTCTGCATTCTGGAAAGAATTGTCGGGGTTCTGTCGCTCCATCCGCAGATGATTACATGGTCTTCCATATCTTCAAAATTGAATTTGCTCAAAAGAGTGCCCTCCCTTAATCTTTCAATCATAATGGCTGAAACAGTACCGGTGAGGAATGCGAAAAAGCTCATCCCGCAGAAGGCAGTAAACAGAATTGTCAGTTTACCTCCTATGGTTGCGGGGAAGTTGTTGGCATATTCCTCTGTAAACATTGAGAACAGAACGGTCCAGAATGCTTTCTGGGTCTGCTCGGTCATAGGACCGTCAGAAGGTTCGAAACACACAAATGACAATGTGGCAAAGACGATTATCGAAACGATTATCAAAAGCAGAACTATATAATCGATAAGTTTTTTTCTGAAGAGAAAGGCAAAGGAACGCAGATGCCGGCGGGCAAAAATCGTCAGGGAAACAATACGCAGAAGTGCAAGAACCCTGACAATCCTGAAAAACCGCAGAGGCCTGATAAATGGAATCAGCGCCAGCAAATCCACCCAGTAGTTGGAAAGAAAAGACTTCCATCCTGATGAAGCCAGATATCTGAGGAAAAGCTCCATGGCAAGCAATACAAGCAGAACATCGTTGACTATATGAATCAGGGTGTGGGTGTTGTGGGGAAAATAGACAAGTTCGATAAATATAAATACTATGGAAACAACCAGAATCAGGAAAAAGAAGAGTTCAAAACTCCTGCTGTTGACAATCTTCTTTGCCAGATGCCTGATTTTTTCTCTCATAATCAGTTAATCAGCCCCGGAATAAGATAAACGGGATAAAAAACCGCGCAAATAACAAGGCCGGTTATGATTCCCATCACACCAATGAGGGCAGGCTCAACAAGCTTCAGTGCTCCGATGGTTTCGATTTCCAGTTCCTTTTCATAAACACAGGCGGTTTCCAGCAGGCACAAAGGCAAATCTTCCCTTGTTTCACCGGCTTTCACCAGAGAAGTGAATGTTCCCGGAAATACAAACTGGTTTTTGAGGGAATCCGATAACGGAATACCATTTTCCGTATCAGCAGCAGCTTTTTCAAGAGCCTTTGCAAAAACTCCCACATCAGTGATTTTCGAAGCGTATCTGAGGGCTTCCGGCAGAGTCATTCCCTGCTTCAGCATAAACCCCACGGCTCTGCTTATCTTTACAAGGCTTGCCTTCATTATCAGTTTTCCCGAGAACGGCATATTAAGCAGAAAAGCTCCGGAAGGTTTCATATTTGTGAAAACCATGGCATTTGCGAAAACAATAACAAAGGCGCCGAGAATTACCGCAGCGGGGCTGAAAAAAAGTTTTGCCGTCCAGGGTATGGAATCCGAGCCGGGAATATGAATGCCCCCGTAATAGTTGATCATTATCTTCAGAAGGGCGGGCATAACAAAGATATAAATCATTGTAATAAACAGGAAAATACCATTGAGGATAAGCACCGGATAAAGTATTGCAGATCTGGCAGCTTTGCCCGCTTTTTCCTCTTCATCTATGTAACCGGCAAGGTCCCCGAGAGCCTGTGGAAGGCAGTCGCAATCCTCGGCAGCCTGAACCATTTTTCTGTAATACTCGGGAAAAATATTGGGATAGCTGCTCATGGACATAAAAAGGGAATCCCCTTTTCCGGTTTTCTCTTCAAGATTTCCAACAGCACTTTTAAGTTCCCTGTTTTCCACATCCCATTTGAGGTTTCTGAAAACTTCCGGCAACGGCGCCCCGGAGCGGGTCATATAATAAAGGTGGCGGGTAAAAAGGGCAAGATCCCTTCCTGTAACCATACTGATTAAGCCTCCCCTTTACTTTCCGAGCTGTCTCCGGCTTTTCCATTATCCGCCTTATCCGGCTCAGATTTACCACCGCCGGCGGATTGGTATTTCTTTAGTTCATCATACAGAGAAGCGAGAGTCAGCATATCGTTTCTTGCCATTGTGTAAAAAATCGGAAAAAATATGGCAATAAAAAGCCCGAGGGCAATATAACCAAGCCTTCTGATTATGTGGGTTTCATACCAGTCGGGATTTCTGGAAATCTCAACATGTTTTGTAAGCTCAAGGACCTCGGGGAAAGAAAGATGAAATTCCGCGCAAAGCCTAACTATGGCAAATACATTGGCGGCAAGAAAAATAACAATCATACACATCAGCACGATAAACAGTTTGTTGTTAAGACTGTCCTGCTTCTTAAAGTTCTCTATGCGTGTTATGTTTTTTTTATCTAAGCTCACATTATGCTCCAGGATTGTCGTAATATCCGAAATTTTCCATAAATGCCGTATTAATCCTGCACTCTGGAAAAACTAACCGCACGGCACGAGACTTCCAGACAAACTAAAAATTGGCATAATAAGAGGGAAAAACACCTTTATGATGAAGTTAAGAGTGCGTATTCTCAACGCCGGTATTATATTTGTTAAACAACCGGGGGGTAATTTATGCTGGAAAATTTAGTCCGATTTTCCTATCCTTATCCTGTAGCCGCCACATATCAGAGTCTTGAGAGCATTGTGTATCCTGAGGAAATGCCGCAGAAGTTCAATAGAATAATTGATCTTTACGACTGCATCCTCAAAACTCTCAACTATTCCCTGTTGGGTTTGTCATTTCACAACAGGCTTCTGAATCCTGTACTGAAACAGAAACTTGAAATTACACTCAAAAATCCTGTTTTCACCAACTGGACGGATCTTCTTGCAACTCTGCTTGAAAATCTGGCTCATTCAAAAGAACCGCTTGTTGACAGCATCCGCAGATTTTATTATGCACCTGATCCCAGTCTCGGCAGGGTTCGGGATGCAGTGTATTTTATGCTTGCCAAACCCACATCAGTAGGGGATGTGAAAGAGATTACCATTGCCAGATTCTTCGAGGATTTTAACAGGTATGTTTCCCATTCCGATGTTAAAGCAGGCAAGAATTTCACCAAACCGGTGGAAGTCCTTATGCCTGTATTCCGTGAAATTCTTGAAAAAATGGACTTCTTCAGAGAATACGCCCTTGCGTACATCCCCCAAATCCAGCTCGAAGGCTTTCAGTATGACCACACAGTAGATGTCCTCTCGGGTCTGGCGCCTTCGCGCACAAGATATCTCAGCGAAACACCCATTCCGGAACGCAACCGCAAGATGTATATGTTCAGGGTTACCAAAGAGGGGCTTAAACCAATGTTCTGCCTCCACCCTTTCATTATTGCACACAGATGCGCAGCCCACGACAAAAACGAAATTTATTATGTCCGCTACCAGCAGGGCGATGAAATGGACTATTCCTGCTACCAGTGCAGGGAAAGATTCCGCCCGGAAAGACTTCTCATAGATTTCCGCGACAAAATGGATTCTTTCATCGAAGACAGAAAAGCAGATGTTTCCGATGATATTGTCCGTATATTCAGAGAACTTGTGGAAGTAGCCTGGCAGGACGGCATTCTCACCGACGAAGAACGCAGAAAACTGGAGTTCTTCAGAAGCCATTTTAATATTCCCGAACATACCTTCCGTAATATCGAAGACAATGTCAAGCGGGAAATGGGTATTCAGGTTGAAGAAGTGGACCTCCGGGTTGTCCGCCGCTACGAAAATGTTATTAAAAATTCCATACTCAAGGGAAGAATCACCACGAAGCTCCGGGAGTTCATCGAAGGCTACCGGATGGAATGGAACATCCCCCAGGATTATGCCAGAAAACTGGAATCCCGTATTTGGTACGAAGAAGGCCTCCACTTCCTCGAAAAGGGAAACTCAGCCAAAGCATACACATGCTTCTTCAATTCGCACCTTCTGGATGACTCCAATAAGCTGGCTCTGGAGAAGGTTCATCTCCTTTCACCTGAAAGGAAATTCAAACCCGATATTCTCGATACGGTCCAGCTTACCCGCCACGACACCGCAGGCATGATCCGCCACGAGGATATGCTCTCTCCCAAAGAAGTTGAAACCGTATCCATGCAGGTGAAAAAGACAAGACTTGCGGAAGAACCGCCGGATACAATTATTCTCGAATCACCAAAGGAAAGAATCGTAAAAGAACCTCTGGTTAAGATTACCGAGCCTATTTACACCCCTTCGGGGAGATCAAAGAAGATCCTCAAAGCTACAAAGGCAGCACGGGATGAAGCTCAGGATGCCTATTACACCACACAGGATATGACCGGCGAGGAAGAAGCCTATGTTGAAGAATACGCAGAGTATGAAGATGCGGCACAGGCGGAACAGCAGTATGACGAAGGCGCATACGAGGAAGAAGTTGAATATGCCGATTATCCCGAAGAGGAGCAGGAAGGGGAATTAGCATCCGGGGAAACGGAAGAAGTTTACGAAGATGAGGAAATACCCCGGGAAGGATCGGAACCTGCCGAATCCCCAGAAGAACAGACCGATGAGGAACCCGTTGAGGAAGATCAGGCTGAACCCGTTGAACCTGAAGATGAAGAAACTGTGGAAGTAGTTCCGGAGGAAGAAGCGGAAATGGAAGCTTCACCTGAGGAGATAGAAGAAGCAATAGAGGAAGCAGCGGAGGAAATAGCTCCTGCTGAAATCCGGAGCGAAAAAGAGCCTGAAACCCCGGAACAGACAGAGGAAACAGCGGAAGAAACCGCCACTGAAGAACAGGCTTCTGAGGAAGAAATACCCGCGGAAGAAGAACCCGATGAGGCAGCCCGGGAAACAGCCGATGAAGATGAAGAAGAAGAGGCGGAAGACGATTCGGAATCGGACGCTGACACCATACCTCTTGATTCTACGGTAAACAGAATAGTTAAACACGAAATCAAACCGGAAGTTAAGCCCGAGCCGGAAACCGAACCTGTTAAACCCGTTAAAGAGGAAGAACCTGCTCAGGAAAAACAGACAGCAGAGGAACCCGCTATGGAAGAGCCGGCGCCTGCCGTCGAAACCGAAACTGCGGTAACTCAGGATGAACCTGAAAAAGCGGAAGAAGAAGTTAAACAGGCTGAGGAAGTCGTTGAAAAACCAGTTTCCGCCAAAGAACGCAAAGGCAAAAAACCTCAGGTTGAAATTGTGATAAAAGCGGAACCGGTGAAAGAACCGGAAATAACAGCAGATGCAGGGGAAGAATCACCTCTGCGGGTTACTGCAGTTTCCAACGGACCCGATACCGGCGATCTCCGGGAATCACTTGATGATATTATGGCTGAATCCGAAAGAAGCGAGAAAAAAGTCGGACTTCTTGAAATTCTGCCAACCCTTGATATACCTTCCATCGAAGAAGAGATTGAGAAAATAGAGGACGAGGAAGGCGAAAAGATCTCCATTGTTGATGAATGGAAAGACAAGACTGCTGCTGCAGCAGGCATTGATCTGGGCGGTGTTAAAGCTGCCGATGTAACGCCTTCTCTTGATGATTTCCATGTAGAGGTTCCCACTGTGGATATGTCCGATGAAGACGAACAGGAAGAGGAAGAAGAACCGGTTAAACCGGAGCTTTCCGTTAAGCCCGAGCCTGTCGTTGTTCCTGAAGCTGCAGAGGAAAAACCGGAATTGGAAAGTCCCAAGACAACAGAACTTGTTAAAAGACCCTCTCATCCCAATAAGGATACATCCACCCGGAAACACCCTTCCGGCAAAAACATAGCCCAGCTTCTGGCAGATGCCAAGAGCAACATCCAGGCTGACAACTTCGATGCAGCCCGCCGTATATGCGACCAGATTCTGGAAATTGATCCCGATAATCTGGTGGGCAAGCTTCTCCGGGGCAAATGCGCCATCGAAGAGGAAGATTATGAGGTAGCTTACAGAGATCTCAGCTCAGTCCTTTCCGTAAAGGGAGAGGACCCCACCCTCCTGCTTCTCCACGGCAAAGCAGCGCTGGAAGTGGGCGATCTCAAATCAGCCCTCAAAGATCTCCGGGATGTTACGGAAAAAATGCCCGGCAACCACGAAGGATGGCTTCTCAGGGGCAATGTACTCCTTGAAATGGGCAAATTCCAGAATGCAATCAAAGATTTTACCCGTTCAATTAAACTCAACCCCGATGAAACAGAAGCATACCTCAACAGAGGCAATGCCTTCATCGAACTGAGAGAGTTTGAAAAGGGAATACAGGATTATAACAAAGCCATCGAAATCGACAATGAAGATTCATACCTCTATTTCCAGAGAGGCAATGCATACTTCCTTATGAAAGAATACGATGTCGCCCTCAGGGATTTCAATACGGCAATAAAAATCGATCCTGATGACAACGATTATTATGTCAACCGCGGTATTACTTATGCCAGACTCAGCAAGGACGAACCCGCCCTCGCCGATTTTAACAGAGTGATCGAAAGCGAAAATGACATAACAATGGCAGTTTCAAGAAGAGGACAGCTCCATCTCGAAATGGACAGATTCGGGGAAGCTCTTGCGGACTTTAACAAAGTAATAAAAGATCTTCCTGCAGAACCTGAAGGATATGTGCTCAGAAGCAAAACATACCTCGAGATGGGCGATTTCAAAAAAGCTCTTGGTGATGCGGAAAAGGCACTGTCTATCGATCCTGAAAACTTCCATGCCCTTGTAGCTCAGGGAAATGTTTATCTTTCAAGGGAACTGTATGATGACGCCATAGAATCATACTCCAGAGCACTGTTTATCGAACCAAATCTGGCTGAAGCCTGTATGAACCGCGGAGTCGCCAATGAAAAACGGGGCGATATGGAAGCGGCAAAACAGGATTTCGACAGATACCTTCAAATAAACAGAATCGAAAGTGTGGCGCTTTAATTTTGATTATAGGATTTGCCTTATTACCAATTTCAGGCAAATCCCGAAACAAACTGAGGCATTAAAAGCGCAGAATGCCGGTCGGCACCAATGAAGGCATTTCCGGAAAAAACGGAAACAGGACTTCAGTTAATGCGTAATGCCCGAAATAATCAAAAGAAGGACTTTATATGAAGAAAACAGTTTTAGTATTATTATTTTGTATTGCAGCAGCTATTGCTGCTTTTGCGGATACAGCGCCGGTAACAGGCATAGGTTCAACCATCGTCCCCCTCAACAGCGACAAAATCGAAATGGTAACCGAACAGATCACAATAACCCCCATGGAGGGCCAGACAGGTAGATTCGGAGCAATTCGTGATATTCTTATTCAGTCTGAATTCGAACTTAAAAACCCCACCGATGACGATATTGATCTTGAAACAGGCTTCCCCTTCCCTGACTATAATGAAGATCCCAACAAATACGAAAAGCCCATAAGCTTTGAGGTAATGATCGATACCAACAGAATCAGGACACAAACCAGTGAAGCTCAATGCGGTGAATACGGACTTTGGTACACATGGAAAACCCGCATACCCGCAAAGCAGACTGTCAGGGTAATAACCCGTTACCGTATATTCCCTTCACAGGCACACAGCGACTCCTGGACCGAACCCTATACATATTCAAAATTCGTTATGAAAACAGGAGCACTCTGGAAAGGCAACATAGGGCAGGCAATAGTAAAATTGCAGTATAACCCCCGCCGTTATGATGTTTACAGAGTTTTTCCCGCAAACGGGCAGAAAAGATATGGACAGAGAATCTGGACATGGAACAATTTTAAACCTACGGAAGATATCTCTTTCGAAATATGGGGAAGAGACACTCTGAAGGATTTGTTCAATACTGATAAAAAACATGCAGATGAATCAAGAGTAAAAGCTTCAACGATACTTCCTCCTGCCAAAGACTATTCACCCTGTAACGCATTTGACGGAAATCCGGCGACGGCATGGGCTGAAAATGCAGTGGGCGACGGAGAGGGAGAATGGATATGGCTTAACCTCACCCAGACAAACAATAAGGAAGAGGAACGGGCATTCTGCCTTGAGCAGATAGGTATCGTCAACGGCAATGCCAAAGACAACAGCACCTATCGCGATTACAACAGGGTAAGAAAAGCTATCCTGCAGTTTGACGACGGTTCCCAGAAAATCATCGAACTCCATGACAATATGAATACCCAGTGGTTTGATGTAAATCCGCCGGCAAAATGCAAATCGGTTAAACTAATAATCAAATCAGTTTACCGGGGATTAAAATATAACGATACCTGCATTTCTGACATCCTGTTCAGGGGCACATATGCTTCCGGCGACAGAGCCAGAAATGAAGGACGCGAATGAGGACGGTTTTATGGAAACAAAGAAACAGGCATACATTTCAGGCGCCCTCACATCAGTATGGGAGAGACTCAAACTCAAGGTCTTTTATGAGGAAATAGGAGCTTCCTGCGAATCGAGAGGCATTTTTCCCTATGTCCCCCACAAATATAAAAGCCTTGATACAAACCCTGATATTTCTGTTGAAGAAATGTACCATTCCAATATGGAACAGGTCGATAAATCGAATCTGATGATTGCCTATGTGGGAACACCATCCCAGGGAACAGGCATGGAAATCGAAAGAGCCAACAAAAACGGTATAAAGGTTATCATACTGTCCGAAAAAGATAAAAGCGTAAGCAGAATGGTCAAAGGCTGCCCCGCTGTTATCAAACACATCGTATTTACCGACTTCTCCGATGCAAAAAAACAACTGGATCAAGCCCTTGAGGAATTGATCGCAGAAAATAAAATCTAACCCGGAAAAAACTTCAGCCTGTCTGTGCAGACAAATCAGCAGAAGTAAAACCCGCATGAAAGGGATGGCTTCATTCCGGCAATCATTGACGGGAGGCTGCCGTTATTAGGTTTACTGGCGGTTCAGTGGAAAATCCCATACAGGGAAAACCGTCAAAACAGTTTTTGCCTGTGGTTACAGGGTTTTACTTATGCTTATGTTTTTGCTTTGTTTCCCGACGCTTCGAGGATTTTGTTTTTCAGGATATGATAGCTTTTGACGGATAGAGATATATTTATTGCACTGTTTATCAGATCCAGAGCTTTATCATAATCTTTTCTGAGAAATGCTGTTTCTGCGAGTTTTGACTGGTATTTTGATTTATCCTTATCATTTCCATAGATTATAAGGTAATCGGCATCAGCCTGATCGTATTCTCCCTTTTTTTTCAGAAATTCGGCGTGCATAATTCTGGCTTCTTTCAAATCCGGGTTGTAATTCAGCGCTTCATTAAGTTCTCCGAGGGCAAAGAAAGGATTTTCATCTTTTTTTATCAGAGCCATATAAAAGTGGGCTTCTGCACAATCCGGTTTGATTTCTAATGTTTTTTTCAGATCCTCAAAAGCTTTTTCAGGTTCTCCAAGTTCCATATATGATTTGCCCCTGTGAAGATAAAGTCTGTAGTCTCTAAGAAATGCATCAGCGGGAAATTCGTATTTTTCCACTGCCTGACTGTATTTCTTTTCATTATAAAGCTTCTCTGCCACCTGCATTGCCTCTATGGCTTCTGATTCCTGTTCATTGTAATAATTACTCTGAGGAAGAGGTTTGGATATGTGTCTCTCCATCCCAATTGATACCAAACAGGATCCAAGACTCAGCAGGTATAAGCCTCCGATTATTCCGGCTAACCATGATCCATATTTAAGAGAGCCGTTTTGCGTCATTTGGGCGTATTCGGATCTCAGTCCGGGAAAATCGGGGTCGAAGGCAACTTTTCGTGAGATATAATCGTAAATTTCATCAACATTTTCCGGTCGCTTATCGGGCAAAACCTCAAGCATGGAATCGATCAATTTACTTAACTCCATATCAACGGCAGGGTTGACATTGTAAATGGACTTGAAAGTAAAGGGATTCTGGCTGTTTTCGGGGTTTTTACCCGTCAGCAGATAATGTGCAAGAACTCCGAGGGCGTAAATATCGCTTTTTTCATCGGCATATCCTTTATACTGTTCAGGAGGAGCATATCCGGGGGTTCCGATTTGGGTGCCTTTGCGGTTGCGGTTCATAACTCGGGCAATTCCGAAATCCACAAGAAAGACGCCTTTTTCTGCAAGCATAATATTGGAAGGTTTTATATCCCTGTAGATGATGGGAGGAGTCCGGGAGTGGAGGTATTTGAGGATATCGAGAAGCCTGAGCAGAAGATTTTTCACCCATATATCAGAAAGGGGAAGCTCCTGTTTTTGCAGATAGCTCTCAAGATCCTCGCCGCTGACATAAGTCATAACCATCCAGCAGGCAGGAATATCAGTGTCGGGGTCTTTATCGGTAAAAAAATCGAAGACTCTGGGAATTCCTCTGTGTTTCAGCTCCGACAGGATGTGAGCCTCGCGCCTGAAAGCTTCAACAGTTTCGTCAAACTCCATATCCGACTGATGAGGGTTTAATTTCTTTATGGCGACATTCTTTCCGATCAGGCAGTCGTATCCTTTGTAAACGCTTCCCATTGCGCCGGACTTGATTTCTGAGAGAATTTCATATCTTTTGTTAAGAAGTTTTTTGTCGGCAAATGCATTTTCTCCATCAGAATCCGCAGATTCATCTTTTTCATCATGCTCAAGACTGCTGCCACAATAAACACATTTCGCCACAGCATCATCATTTACATAACCACAGTCAAAACAATATTTTGACACAATAAAGCTCCTTAATCTTCGATTTTTCTAACGGGAATTACCGTCTTTATTATCTTTTATAATTTCGATCAGTTTTTTGCGTAATTCCTTTTGGCAGCCGCATTCTTCGCAGTAAAACGCCAATTGTTTCACACCCTTTTCCATATATTATTTATTTTTCCGGGTATTCAAATCTTCCGCCATTTTCAGACAGGCTTCAGAATGCCTGGTTTTATTCAACTCAAAAACAGCACTAAAAAAACAAATAAGTGGATAAAAATAAGAATAACAATTATAGCAGCTTCGAAAACAATATCTTTCGGGTTTTTAGCGGGCGTTGACGCCCCGGCGGAAATCTGCCTTATACCCGGAGGGGCGTTTCTGATTAAGCTATCTATAACCACATTCACATTTGCCGGTCGTTTGTCGGGAACAATAGAAGTCATGGATTCCACAAGGTCGCTGATTTCGAAGCCTAAGTCAGGATTTACCTTGTAAATGGGCTTGAAGGTAAAAAGATCCGGATTATCTTCGGGATTTTTACCGGTTAGCAGATAATGCAGAAGCACACCGAGGGAGTAGATATCGCTTCTTTCATCCGTATATCCTTTATACTGTTCAGGGGGAGCATAACCGGGAGTGCCTATTTGGGTTCCTTTGTGGCTGAGATCGAGGGTGCGGGCTATGCCAAAATCAACAAGATAGATGGTTTTTCCCGCTATCAGTATATTCGATGGTTTCAGGTCCCTGTATATTATGGGAGGATTCTGTGAATGAAGATAATGGAGTATATTCAGAATTGAAAGGGCAAATCTTACAACCCATTTTTTAGAATAAGGGGGAGCATTTCTTTTAAGCATGGTTTCCATATCTTCCCCGTCTATGTAAGACATAACGAGCCAGCATGCGGAATGACCGGTTTCAGGGTCTGTGTCGGTAAAGAAATCAGTTACCTGCGGAAGACCCGGATGATCAAGGCGGGATAATATGGCAGCCTCTCTTTGAAAAGCTCTTTTTGCCTCCTCAAATTCATCGCAGTCTTCACTGACGATCAGCTTTTTCAAAGCTATGGTAACATTCAGATTGACATCCTGAGCTTCGTAAACACACCCCATTGCACCGGATTTTACCTCGCCGATAATTTTATATCTGTTGTTAAGAAGTTTCACAGCAGGCGGAAAACCCAAAACACCCCCGTCTGGAGAAACACCGGCAGCATTATTCACAGCAGACCTCAAATCATATCCGCAACCGGCACAAACCAAGGCATCGTCACTATTTAAAAAACCACAGTCATTACAGTATCCCGACAAGTTATTACTCCGTTTTTATAAATATTATTTCTTATTTTTCATGTTTCAATCTGTTTTATCCGTCCATTATACCACAAAAAATGATTCGGGACACCACGGTATATGATTTTTCAAATATGTTCAAAAAAATTTTCAAAAAAATCCGCATGTAATTTTTCAGATTCATTCAAAACCCAATCATATCAACATCTACGAACTTTTTTATTTTTTTTGTGTTTTGAATGAACAATTCTTTGGGAGGTGGGTTTATATACACATAAGAAACAGACGGAGGGTAAAGAAAATGACAAATATCTGCAAAATTACCGTAATAATAATGATGATGGCCGGAATGATTCTCGGACTGGCTTCAGCGGCAGGAGCTTGTGGAGACTGCCACAGCAGCAGTGATGTCGAAATGGTCAGCAGTGTTGACGAAACAGATATGCAGGCCGGATCCTCCGACTGTGAAATGAGCGCCTGCTCAAGCGCCATCGAAACTGCAGAAAGAAGCTGCCCCAAGTGCGAAGGAAGCGGAAGATGCCATATGTGCTGCGGTTCAGGCAAATATAACGACCACGCCTGCAACACCTGCAACGGAACCGGAAGATGCTTCTACTGCAACGGGGATGGGGATCTGTGGAACTAATAAGGAAGAAAATCAGGGACCTTCAACAGGTCCTTTTTTATTTACTCCGGTATGCGTAAAAGGCGGACTCAATGCTTATGAATTAATGCATGGATTTATCTGATCCCTCACGAGGATTATGCCGGTTTGCCCAGCTCCCGGAGGAAATTTTTTGAATTGGGGGACCGACCAGGGACCGTGGGGTTTAGGGACCGTCAGAGGAGACCACGCTTTTTTGGAAAAGCGAGGTCTCCTCCGAACCTCCTCCCTTGAAAAACAGGAGTATTTGGCTTGGGGTTTGAGTGATTTTTTCAAATCATTGAAAGATAACCCAGGAGCAGGCAGCGCC
>JAJTBE010000072.1 GCA_021287065.1 Bacillota bacterium | reverse complement strand
AAACGAAGTTATTCCATTTCACTTCATCTTTCTTAAGCTTTCGATCTGTTGAAATGACATAAAAACCAATTCTGTCGTCTTCCTGAATTATAACCGAAAGCAATGAACCATCAGGCGAAAGAAGAGGGTTTAGAGGAACATCCGCAACTTTATTTTGTGTGATATTTCCATAGAAATCTTTTCCCAAATACCAGATATCAAACACATTGACTATACCGTTCAATCCACCAAGATAAATATCCGTAATCAATGTTTCGTTTTTATTATTTGAAGGATAAAATGAAGGTTCTATTGACACTGAAGCTGGCCATTCATAAAAATCATATCCCTTGTCAATTCTCTCATCCCCGGAAAAAAATGGAAAACCATAAAAAGAAGAACGGATTTTGCTTTTATCCTCATCACTTGTCTTTATTATTATCATTCCAAGAATGTTATCCCTAAAGGTGCAATACGATTTGCAAATCTTCCAGTCGGTGCTTATACTGATTTCATCTGATTTGACAATTTTTCCCCTGTTTATGCAAAATAAAGCAGCTTTGGCATAATTATCCGATTTTCTATCCACAATTATGAAACGATTGGGTGATGACGAATCTGAAAATGCATGGCGAACTTCCACATCAGCCATAGTTTTGTTTGCATAGCATACCAGTAAAAATATTATCGCAAAAAGAATCTTTCTAAAAATATTACTTTTCAAAGAATTACTCCAATTATTTTTATAATTTCCCAATTTAACATGTAATTGTAACATACAAATAAATGATTTGCTATAACTACAGAATAACCCTGACTTTCCACAGCGGGTTGGAGATTACACTTTAATGGGATTGTTGTTCGGATCCGGCATCGCTGAATCATAGAAATCAAAAATCATAGAAAAAGTGAGGCTTTGCGTTACTGGAGACGAGGGTTTAGTGCAATGCCCATGAATTAAGGCATGGATTTACCTGATCGATCACGAGTATTAGAACGGTATGCTCAGCTACCGGATGAAACTTTTTCAAAAAAGTTTCATAGCGCCCACCCTGCTGGCAGGCACCCGCTATCCCAAAACTTTTGAATTGGGGACCGACCGGGGATAGTGAGGTTAATGGACAGTAAGATGGAACCACGTTTTTTGAAAAAGCGGGTTTCCCTCCAAACCTCTATCATTGAAAAACAGGAGTATTGGGCTGGGGGATTTGAGTGGATCTTACTAATTCAGCGGCATTGGGATTTAGTGAATTATCACGGGTACAGGTTGATTGAGAAGTACCAGTTCCAGGCTTCGGGGTCGGTTTCTTTTACCTTGTAGTATGCATAAATGCACTTTTCGATCAGTGTTTTTTTGCGAATGCAGTTTTTTTCAGATATAGAGGATTCGCTGCCTGATGTTACAAGTGCTCTGTGGTAGCAGTCACCGCCGCACAGGTATTTTGCCCAGCAGTTTTTACATGTTTCGTGAGAGTTAACATATCTTGCAATTTTGCTGAATTTCTCCCGGTCTATGCCGGTTTCAAGGCTGCCGAGGGTTCCTGATTTATCACCCATATAGTGATGACAGGCATAAAAGTTTCCATCTGAGAAAAGGGCTATGGAATCGAGGCCTGTTCTGCAGGGGTAAAGTCCGGGGCGGCGGAAATGCAGTTTATGAATTATGTCTGTGAAAGGAATCAGGTTGACATACTGCCGGCTTTTCACTCTGAATTTCAGAAATTCCGCAACTGCTTCATAACCTGATTCAAGAATATCATGACTTTCGGGTTCATTACTTCCGTAGAGTTCAGTGAGTTCAATCTGATTAAATCCAAGGGCTGAGAAGTGATCAACCAGAGCGGGAAGATCCTGTGCATAGCTGTTTACCGTAGCTGTAACCGCTTTGCAGGGATGCCGGTAAACATTGAAGTATCCGGGGAGTTTTTCCAGAACACTACGATAACTCCCTTTTCCACCGGGAAACACCCTGTTCAGGTCGTGAAGTTTTTCATTGCCGTCAAGGCTTATTTTGATATGTATATTGTTTCTGGAGCAGTAAAGATAGATGAAATCATCAAGAAGAGTGCCATTGGTAATAATAAAAATCCTGACATTTCTGTTTCTGAGTTCAGGAAGGCTCTTTCTCATTTCCGATGCAGCCTGAATCAAATCAAATCTGAGAAGAGGCTCTCCGCCGATAAACAGTAATTCAAGATCTGTTGTATTGCCTGACGCATCGGCAAGCATTTTCAGAGCCTGCTCAAGCTGCTGAAAGCTTAAATCAGTTTTACCGCTGAAGGACTCCTTATTCTCAGGGAACTGGTTGTAACAATAGCTGCAGGCAAGGTTACACCCTGATGTATTTGAGATAACAAATCTTACAACAGGCGGAGAATCCGCAGGATTAACAGATTCACTGTTTCCTCTGCCTACAATGCCCTGTTGTTCAAGCTCAAGAATTGAATTCAATGTATTTTTAATATAATTGACAGGATACTTTGATTTCAGATTCCCGGTGATATCATCAAGGCTTTCCGAATGACGGGATTGTCTTATTAAATCGGATACTATGCCGTCAGATTCTAAAAGTCCAAGGGTTTCGGGGGAAAAATAAAGAATCCCCCCGTCGCTGAGGGGAAACTCCTGTAATTTTATCTGTTTTAGTATGTCAATGCTGTTATCTATCATAGAACTACGGACTTTCTGAAAAATTAGCCGCAACCGTTATACGAAGGTTTGTGATCATTATAGGAAGGTTTATGATGATTAAAGGAACTGCAACCGATGTATGTTCCGCCAATACCATCAAAATCTAAATCAATAATTTTAGGCTTTTGGTTATGTACTCCGCATGCAGTGTAAGGTCCACACCCGCCATAATGACGGTTAGAGGTTGGGGGAATATATACGCCGCAAGCACTGCCTGAAGATGTGTGGCCTTCGAATTCACCAGGCTCTCTTTTATTTGATTTTCCCAGATCAAGTTTATAATCTCTGGGGGTGCCATGGTTTACCGTTATATATCCGCCACAACCGCTGTAATGCGGACGGTTGTACCCTCCACAACCGGCGTAGCTGCCGCAACCTGTGTGGTGGTTGTGGGAAGGGGGGGTATAGCTGCCGCAACCGGCATAATGTCCACCACAACCGCTGTAATGCGGAGGGTTGTATCCACCACAACCGGCGTAACCGCCGCAACCTGTATGGTGGTTGTGGGAAGGCGGGGTGTAGCTGCCGCAGCCTGCAGAATGTCCGCCACAACCGGAATAATGCGGGGGTTTGTGATGACTACCGCAGGAGCTGCTGCAACCGCAGCCGGAAGGGGTGAATGAAGGTTTCTGATAGATTCCGCAGGCGCATTTTCCTGAGCAGCCTGAAGATGTGAATCTATCGCTCTGTTCAGCTCTTCTGTCGTTGATAACCTTTATACCTTTATGAGGCGTGCTCTGTGCCTGAAAATCCCCAAAATTTCTGTCATTTATCTGCATTAAAAAACCCTCCCGAAATACATTCATTTGTATTAGTATAACTTCAACAGTACTAAGTGACAAGAAACAATTTGTTAACAAATTGTTAACTAAGGGTTATCTGCAAAGCCTATGAATTAAGGCATGGATTTATCTGATCGCTCACGAGGGTTGTGTCGGTTTGCCAAGCTTCCGAAGGAAACCCTGCGGGCAGGCATCCGCCATCCCAAAACTTTTGAATTAGGGGACCGACCGGGGGAGAATGGGGACCGACGGGGGTTTTGGGGACCGTCAGAGGGGACCACGCTTTTTTGGAAAAGCGAGGTTGCCCTCCGAACCTCCTCCCTTGAAAAACAGGAGTATTCGGGTGGGAATTGGAGTTAATTTTACTAATTCAGTGGTATTGGGTTGGCGGGGGGTGTGCCGTGTTTTTGGAGGATTTGAGGTTTTTGCTTGCATCGTGAGCGGACCTGCGGGTCCGCGTCGGGGTTGCAAACCCCTCCTACGATCGTTGGCGAAGCTTGTGGTTATTGGGTTGCTGGCGGTTGGATAGAGGGTATGGGACCCGGGGGACAGGCGGGATGCCTGCGATCCGGCAGGGGTTGGCCGCAATGCCTATGAATTAAGGCATGGATTAGTCTGATCGGGTACGAGTATTGGATCGGTTTGCCCAGCTCCCGGAGAAAACTTTTTTGAAAAAAGTTTCCTCCGGACCTCCTTCCCAAAACTTTTAAATTGAGGGACCGACCGGGGTTTTGGGCCGACGGATTTGGATCGACGGGGGGTTGGGGACCGTCAGAGGAGACCACGCTTTTTTGGAAAAGCGAGGTCTCCTCCGAACCTCCTCCCTTGAAAAACATGAGTATTGGGCTGGAAATTGGAGTAATTTTTACTAATTCAGTGGCATTGGGGATCAGGGATCCTTAGATGGAACCACTCTTTTTGGAAAAGCGGGGTCTCCTCCGAACCCAATGCCCATGAATTAAGGCATGGATTAGTCTGATCGGGCACGAGTATTGGATCGGTTTGCCCAGCTCCCGGAGAAAACTTTTTTGAAAAAAGTTTCCTCCGGACCTCCATCCCAAAACTTTTAAATTGGGGGACCGACCGGGGTTTTGGGGACCGACTGGGGACCGTGGGTTTTGGGGACCGTCAGAGGGAACCACGCTTTTTTGGAAAAGCGAGGTTACCCTCCGAACCTCCCTCCTTGAAAAACAAGAGTATTGGACTGTGGATTTGAGTGATTTTTTTAAATACGATGTTATCGAAATATAACCCAGGAGCAGGCGGCGCCTGCGATTCGCAGAATTTACGGTTATTTCAACGCCGAGGAGGTTTGGGGGATTCTTCCCCCGTTTGCCAACCTTTTTGAAAACTGCGAAACAGATTTCAAAAAAGTGAAAATAAGCAAACAGCATTATAATCAATATGCAGAAAACAAAATTAAAAAGAGCAAAAAAATGATGCACTGAAAGTTTTTGCCGGAAGGGTTTGGGAAACTGGCTTTTTTCAAAAAATCGGGTTTCCCAAAAAAAGAATTGTAATCATTCACCCA
>JAJTBE010000118.1 GCA_021287065.1 Bacillota bacterium | reverse complement strand
ATTACTCCTGTTTTTCAAGGAGGGAGGTTCGGAGGGCAACCTCGCTTTTTTAAAAAAGCGTGGTTCCCTCTGAGGGTCTCCAACCCCCGGTCGGTCCCCAATTTTCAGAGTTTGGGATGGAGGTCCGGAGGAAACTTTTTCAAAAAGTTTCCTCTGGGAGCTGGGCAAACGATTAGGTTTCTCGTGAACCTACAGATAAATCCATGCCTTTATTCATGGCATTGCGGGCAGGCGGGGATGCCTGGGATCCGGCATTTGTTGGCGTTGTGTTTGTGATATTGGAGTTTCAGATTGTTTGACCGGCATACAAGCACAATACCCATAAATTTTGGTATGAATTTATCCGATCGCTCACGGGAATGATGCCGGTTTTCCCAGCTCCCGGAGAAAACTTTTTTAAAAAAGTTTCCTCCGGACCTCCTTCCCAAAATTTTAGAATTGGGGACCGACCAGGGACCGAAGGATCAGGAGACCGTCAGAGGAGACCACGCTTTTTTGGAAAAGCGAGGTCTCCTCCGAACCTCCTCCCTTGAAAAACAAGAGTATTAGACTGAAATTCGGAGGAAATTTCAGTCAATTATCGCCCCCATCGGTTGGCGGAAGCTTGAGGTTATGGAGTTTACTTGGGGAAGCGAGATTGCTTGACCGAGGGCAGGCGGGGACGCCTGCGATCCGGCATCGGTTGGTGGAAGCTTGTGGTTATGGAGTTTCCTGCGGGAAGCGAGATTGCTTGACCGGCGGGCGGGCGGGGATGCCTGCGTTCCGGCATCGGTTGGTGGAAGCTTGTGGTTATGGAGTTTACTTGGGGAAGCGAGATTGCTTGACCGGGGGCAGGCGGGGACGCCTGCGATCCGGCATCGGTTGGCGTTGTGTTTGTGGTTATGGAGTTTCCTGCGGGAAGCGAGATTGCTTGACCGGCGGGCAGGCGGGGACGCCTGCGATCCGGCATCGGTTGGCGTTGTGTTTGTGGTTATGGAGTTTCCTGCGGGAAGCGAGATTGCCCTACCGGCGGGCAGGCGGGGACGCCTGCGATCCGGCATTTGTTGGCGGAAGTTTGTGGTTATGAGGTTTGCCGGGTGTTGGATTTTTATTTATTTAATCATATTTTCTTTAATCAGATCATCCAGAATGACTTTTTCAATGAGGGCGTTTCCTTCTTCATCAGGGTGCACATCGTCCAGAAAGAGTTTCTTCTTTTCAGGATCATTTTTCCACAGAGAATAGACATCTATAAAAAGGCTGTTCGTATTTTTGCAGATTTCCCTTGTGATTTCCTTATATCTTATTTTTTCTGCGTCATAATGTTTTTCAGGCAAAGGAAGGGATATAACCGCGAGTCTTCCTCCTGCTTCTTTTTCCGTTTTTATTATGTTATTCAGAAGAATTCTGAGGTCTTCGGGGGACACCCTTGCACATTCCGGCGCTTTTCCCTGTACTGAGTCATTGTTTTTTATCAGATAGTTGAATGCCAGTTTTTTCAGCATCAGATATGTTTCCGATTGGTACAACTCAAGGAGAATACCCCAAAGAGACTTAGGAGGCAGGCGGTCCTTATCTTCTTTGAAATCCTTGCCGCTGTCGTTGTTTACCGCATATAGAATACAGTCAGGTTCGTATTTCATAAGGTTTGTTGTGATCAGTTCATAAATCTGGAAAGTTGAATATCCATCAACTGCAGCATTGATAACCCGGATCTTTTTTTCAGGAAATCTCTGCTGAAGATCCTTTTCAAGCAAATCGCTGAATCGTTCCCCTTCTTCAATATGAACGCCGTATGCTGTGGAATCTCCCACAAGGATAAATCTGTATTCTCCCGGAGGCTTTTTAATGGGAAATTCTTCATATCTGAAGCCATAGTAGTTGGTTTTAATTTCTTTTCCGTCGGGAAAAATAACCTCGGCATCCTTGCTAAGCTCCCAGAAAAGAAGGGGGTGGGGTCTATGTATTGTGTTGTGGGACTGTATAAAAAACCTGAGTGAATACTCTGCACCTGTAAAGAAAAGGGCAATAAATACAACATTGAATATGATTTTGGTTTTCTTATTCAGATTTCCGGAAAAAAGGAAAGCTGACAGAGAATAAATCACTATGAAAAAAGCGATGTATGTAAAGAAAACATACTCACTGCCGGTAGGGGGATAATTAACTCTGAAAAAATGGTTATGCTCGTCG
>JAJTBE010000215.1 GCA_021287065.1 Bacillota bacterium | reverse complement strand
ACCACCCAGAATCCTGCGAGAGGAAAAAGAAAAATAGACATAAGAAACCAGTATCTTTCTCCTGTTATTGAGATTCCTATTTTCAGAAAAAGCAGAAGAAACGCAGTCATAGACACCATTAACATTAAGCCGGTGGAAAATCTGATATTCTTTTTCAGAAATATGCAAACGATACCTACTATAGGAAGAAGCATAAACAGGTTTGCAACGCAGAAAAGGTCTTCATACATGGCAAGAAATGATGAGAAATTATCAACCAAACTCCGTTGAACGCCCATATCATAGGCAAATTTTTTACTCAGGACAGAAGCTGTGTACATATACCATGGAATAACCGTTAAAATAAAGACAAATGCATAGGCAATAAAGTTTTTTATTGAGTTTATATTTTCGTTTCTTTCAGGAGATATTTCGTTTGAGTGCTTGTCCGGATAGAAATTAATTATCAGAGCTATGACACAAGGTATCAATACGAAAGCAAAATAATAATAAAGCCAGCCAGAAGATCCAAAGACACCGGTTATGCCGGTTTTGCTGAACCAGAAATAAAGACAAGCAGTAACCATTACAAGCGGTAGAAAAAATATAAACAGGTATTTTTTTTCAACGGTCATTTTTTTCAGAACCGGAAAGAAAAACCATAAGACCGGCATAAGAAGGCAAAATGCAGCGGACCATTTCACAAGAAAAACCAAAGCGAGCACAAGACCTGATAAAACAGAAAGGCATCTGTTATTAAAGCTGGCAGTTTTGATATGGATATAGAGTGACAATGCCGCAAATGCCGCAACGGGCAAATCAAGAAGATAAGTTCGTGACAGGATCAAGCCGAGGGGAGAAGAGACCGCAAGGCACATAGCAGCAAGCCCCGCATACCTGCTGTTGCCCATCTCCTTCCCTATTCCGTAAACAGATAAAAACAAAATCAATGCGAACAGAGTAATGCTGAATCTGGCAGTCTCAGCCCCAAATCCCAGAAAATGGAAAAACACCTGAGTGACAAGATAAACGACGGGTGGGAATGGAATTCCCGCAAGGTTATTGTGATGCCCGGCAAAAAAGTTTTCAAAATAGAAAGTTGCAAAAGTTATGTGTCCGTCTGAAAAAACAGGCGCTTGATCCATCTCTTCATAATGGTAGTTCTGAATAACAAACAGTAATAGAAGAATAAAAATAAGAAAATGAAATATGAAAGTTTTTTTCAAAGGCTGAAAAAATTTCTGCATAAGGTACACCTGCTTAATAAAGAGTACATAGAAGCTGCGAAGATATTAAAAGTGTGTATCCGGAATAACTGCATATTTGCATTGGAAGCTTACAATCAGGACGAAAAAGACCGGAAATGCATTTTATTTTACATAGCAATTATTCATTCACAAAACAATATAGCAATAAATTATTGATTTTTTAAGGGTAAATATTTGTTTTTTTAGATTATTTATTCAGCCAGTTAATTTTCAAAAACATACTTAATAAGGCAAAATAACTTTCAGAAAAAATGTGATTATGCTGAAGATGTAATCTATGCTGCCGAATATATTTTGTTAATTGCCGGAGGCGTTGTTTTTACCACAACAAAGCCAGGGACAATGAAAGAAAAGCAAACAGAAAGCAGACTTTTCTGTAATCATAAATATCAAGTTTGCGGGCAGCCTATTTTCTCAAATCTTTTTCCTTTACGGAAATTAACTGGTCATAGTATTCAATTTTATAATCAAGACGATCAAGGGTTTTCTGCATATCGTCAATTCTTGCCTTGAGCTGGTTTCGCTGTTCAATCAGGAGTCTTTTTCTTGCCTCAACAGTTGAATCGCCTTTCTGGAATAGTTCAACATATTCGATCAGGACTTCTATGGAAAGGCCTGCGCCTCTCATGCATTTGATAAATTCAATCCATCTGCAGTCGTCGTCAGTATAGTCTCTGAAGCCGCTCTTATTGCGGTTAACATTGGGAAGAAGCCCGATTCGTTCGTAATAACGAAGGGTGTCCTGAGAAATATCATATTTTTTGCTTACTTCTGCAATGGTCATTTTTTCATCTCCTGATTATGGAAAAACTCCGGAGTTAACAATTACATTAACATGATAACTATCGTTAACTCCGGTAGTCGTTTTTATTACTGAATGAAGTTGGTCATCACTGTTTCTTCCGCTTCCGGGAATGGAACTCCGGCTTTAATTCCTGCTTCCTTACACTTGAGAAACCAAGCCATATTTTTACCAAGAATTCGCATTGTCTGCAAACCTTCAAGATCTTTTCTTACATCATCCGGAGTGAATCCGTGGACCATATTCCAGTATCTTGATGAAATAACAGGCATCTGCATAATAGTAAAATACTTGTTGAGCTGATCGAAAGAAGCTGTCGTTCCGGCTCTTCTTGCGGAAACAACTGCCGCACCGGGTTTAAGATAGAAAGACTTTCTGCCGGATAACAGATCTGCAAAAAACAGGCGATCCATAAATGATGTAATGGCTCCTCCTGCCGATGCGAAATGAACCGGGGATCCAAAAATAAAACCATCAAAATCCTTTGCTCTGACAAGAATCTCATTTACTTTGTCAGAAAATACGCAGAGGCCTGTTGTGGCACAATTCTGACAGGCAATACATCCTGCAAGAGGCTTTTTGCCAAGCTGAAATATTTCTGTTTCTATTCCTTCTTTATTCAAAGCTCCAGCCACTTCAGTCAGAGCTGTAAAAGTGCATCCATTTTCATGGGGGCTTCCGTTTACCAATAAAACTTTCATAGTTTGCTCCATTGTTTATCCGATTATTATTATTATTATGGGAATGATTTCATCGATTCGAATGTTTCCGCAACATCTTTGAGGTGTTTTGAAATCTCAATATGCTGTGGGCAGTGTTCTTCACACTGACGGCATTCTATGCAATCCGATGCTTTACTGCTGATTTTTGCCGTATTGTCATAATAGAGTTTCTGAAGTGAAAAAACTGACGGCGGAGTCTGTTTTTCGATATTATAAAGTGAGAAATATCCGGGAATAGGAATGTTCTGAGGACACCATTCCACACAATAGTTACAGGCGGTACACTGAACCGCAATATTTTCATTCAGAATTTTCACAACCTGTTTGATTGTTTCATTTTCTTCAGGTGTAACAGGTTTGAAGTCCTGCATATAGGAGGTGTTGTCAATAAGTTGATCATAATCGCTCATTCCGCTTAATACGGTAATTACACCATCAAGGCTTGCTACGAAACGAACAGCCCAGGATGCAGCTGACATTCCGGGATTTACTGTTTTCATCAGTTCTTCAGCTTTTTCAGGCACTTTTGCAAGCATTCCGCCTTTTACAGGCTCCATAACCACAACCGGTTTGTTATGCTTTCTCGCAACTTCATAACACCTTCCGGACTGGATCCCCTTGCTGTCCCAGTCAAGATAATTTATCTGAAGCTGAACAAATTCAATTTCCGGATGCTCGGTGAGTATTACATCAAGAAGGTCGGCGTTGTCATGGTACGAAAAACCTATATGTCTGATTTTACCTTCTCTTTGCTTTTCCTGAATGAATGCGAAACTATCAAGTTGTTTGGCAGTTTCGTAGAATGTAACGCTGAGGTTGTGCAGAAGGTAATAATCAAAATATTCCACTCCGCATTTTTCCAGCTGTTCATTGAAGATTCTCTCCTGATCTTCTTTTGTCTTTAAAAACATAACCGGCAGTTTGGTTGCAACGGTGAAACTATCCCTGTTGTGTCTTTTTACCAGAGCTTCTCTCAATGCTATTTCGCTCATATTGTTGTGGTACATATAGGCTGTATCAAAATAAGTGAAGCCTTTTTCGAGGAAAGTATCAACCATACGATTGAGCTGTTCCATGTCAATGTCTGTCTGATCTTCTTTGTTTTTCAGAGGCAGACGCATTAAACCGAATCCGAGTTTTTTCGTATCCATATCCATATCCTTACATCTCCTTATTCATATCCTGTAATTCCGGTTGTGCGGGCTATAGGGCTTTCCCCATTTCATAAGCTTCACTCATTGCCGTGCTCTTTCTTATATCTCCCGAACCCCAGGCGCCGGTTCCGCTGATGATGCCCTTTTCCTTTGCACCACTCAGGCAGGACAGAAATCCCCTGAAACCTTCCATGGTTCTGTCAGTAGCACTTTTTCTGCCATCTGCTGCAGTCATAATAAAATAGAAATCCTTATTGCTTATCTCTCTGTATTTGGGCACAGTTCTGTCTATGAGAGTTTTCATCTGGGCGTCCATGGTATAAAAATAGACAGGTGTGGCCATTACTATCGCATCAGCTTTTATCATTTTGCCCAGAATCTCTTCCATATCGTCATTATGGGCGCAAGTTCCTCCATTATTGATACAGACTTCACAACCGATGCAAAAGTTTATTTTCTTATCCTGAAAATAGATCTTTTCAGTCTGATTGCCTGATTCCTGGGCGCCTTTTATGAACTGGTCGCAAAGGATATCGGAGTTTCCTCCTTTACGGGGGCTTGATGATATGATTAATACATTTTTTGCCATTAAATTGTCCTCTTTTATGCTTTCAGTGAAGCCATATCGATAACGAAGCGGTATTTCACATCGCTTTTCAGCATACGTTCATAAGCTTCGTTTATATACTGAATATTGATCATTTCCACATCAGATACTATGCCGTGTTCTCCGCAGAAATCAAGCATTTCCTGAGTTTCCTTAATACCACCGATAACAGAACCAGCTATGGATTTTCTACCCATAATAAGAGGTACGGTGCCCACTTGTTCCAATGCACCAAGCAAACCGACAAGAACATGTGTTCCATCTAATGACAGTGTTGGCAGGTAAGGATTCAAATCGTGAGCATACGGTACTGTATCTATAATGAGATCAAACTCCCCTGCCGATGCAGCCATTTGCTTTTCATCCGTTGAGATTATAACCTTATCCGCTCCAAGACGGTATGCATCCTGAACTTTGCCTGCAGAGCGGCTGAACAGTGCAACATTAGCCTCCATTGCTTTTGCAAACTTGAGAGCCATATGGCCAAGACCGCCAAGGCCCACTACTGCCACATTGCTGTTCTTTTTTATATTCCAGTGGCGCAAAGGCGACCATGTTGTAATACCTGCGCACAAAAGCGGGGCAGTTCCTTTAACATCAAGGTTTTCCGGGACTTTGACAACAAACTTGTCAGAGCAAACGATTTTATCTGAATATCCGCCATAAGTAGGCATTTTATCATGGCGATCATATCCGTTATAGGTAAAAGTAGCTCCCTGTTCGCAATACTGCTCCAACCCCTTCTTACAGGGATTGCAGGTCTGGCAGGAATCAACCATACAGCCGACGCCGACAAGTTCGCCTTTTTTGAAGTTTGTTACTTCTGAGCCGACATCCGTAATACGGCCGATAATTTCATGACCGGGAACCATTGGGTAAATACTTCCGCCCCAGTCGTTTCTTGCCTGGTGTAAATCAGAGTGGCATACACCGCAGTAAAGGATTTCAATAACAACATCATTGTTCCGGTAATCCCTGCGGATAAAATCAAAGGGCGCCAGAGCGCTTTGGGCAGACTGAGCTGCATAACCGTGAGTATGGATAGACATATTTTCCCTCCTGTTTATTATTCAGTAAAATTGATATTTAAGAACTTTCAGACTACAGATTTATTACATTCAGAGTTTATTTTCCAAATGTCTCTATCAGTTTCTTACCTTTTTAACCCATCCGGAAACCTCATTACGGGCGTTGTTTACTTCCCTACCCCTGATCGCAAGACCCTCTTTTACGGTTGCTCCCGGACAAAGCTTCATAATATCGTTGACACTCGATCCCAAACCACTGCCTTCATGTGTGCAGAAAGGAATTATTGTTTTTCCTTTCATATTATTTTCTGTCAAAAATGTCGCCACTGGCATCGGGATTGTTCCCCACCAGTTTGGGTATCCTAAAAAAATAACATCATAATCGCCGGGATTTTTCAGTTTATCTTTTAAGACCGGCCTGTAGTTAGATTGTTTTTCAATCTTAGCCTGTTCAACAACCTTATTATATTCACGGGGATAAGGTTTGACAGTTTTTATTTCAAATAGCGTTCCACCGGTAATTTCCTGAATCTGTTTTGCAATCACCCTTGTATTGCCTGAAAATGAAAAGTATGCGACGAGTATTCTTTTTTCTGTTTTCTCTGCAAAAGCAGAGGAATTGCTCATAAAAATGGCAAAAATTGCCAAAACCAACAAGATTGTATTCTTCATTGTTCCTCCTTAAACATTCAACAAATAACAATTTGTATTTAAACTAATCCTTTTTTTCAACAAATTTATTCTCTCTTGCGCTGTACCGGGGTCCGATATTGGGATATTTAGTTACAAGAGATTCGATTTTCCACAAATCTTCTGCAGTAAGCTCTACATCAGCAGCACCGGCATTTTCAAGCAGGTATTTCTGCCTTTTTGTACCCGGAATGGGAATGATGTTATCACTTTTTGCAATAACCCAGGCTATGGCAAGCTGGGCAGGAGTGCAGCTCCGGGATTCGGCTATTTCTGCGAATTCAAGCGCCAGTTTTCTGTTGTTGTCAAGATATTCACCGCTATAGCGGGGAAGCCGCTTGCGGAAATCACTTTCTCCAAGCGATTCAACATCAAGCTTGTTTGTAATAAGCCCCCGGCTCAGAGGTGCAAAAGGAACAAATGTAATACCAAGTTCTTTTGCTAATGGAAGAATTTCATTTTCAATATCACGGGTAAGAAGGGAGTATTCACTCTGTAATGCGCTTATGGGATGAACTGAATGGGCTTTTTTCAGATCTTCTGCTGTGCATTCACTGAGTCCGAGATAGCGGACTTTACCCTCTTTTACCAGTTCCGCCATAGCTCCCACGGTTTCTTCCACCGGTATATTCGGATCAACACGATGGGCGTAATAAAGGTCGATGTGGTCAATGCCAAGTCTCTTCAGACTTTTCTCCACAGCGTGCTTTACATGATCCGGAGAACAGTCTATATACATCTCAGCTCCGTTGAAAGCATCGCCGTTTTTTTCTCTCAGCCTGAAACCGAATTTTGTTGCGATAAAAACTTTTTCCCTGTTACTGACAATCACTTTTGAAATCAGTTCTTCATTTGCGCCATTGCCATAAACATCAGCTGTATCCCAGAAATTTATCCCCAGCTCAAGGGCGAGGTTCAATGTGGCAATACTTTCATCATTATCAGGTTGGCCGTAAGCGGCGCTCATCCCCATACATCCCAGACCTATAAGGGATAATTCAGCATCTGTGTTGCCAAGTTTCCGGTATTTCATTTTTAATCTCCTTTTGATCTGTTTTCCTGTTATAAAGATGCTAACATCTGGAGTTAACTCCAGGTCAATAGGGTTTTGAAAAATATTTTTTATTTTTTTGAATAAAGTAAAATATGAGTTTTTATATCTGATTCTTCTGATTATCACAATGGATCAAAATATCATCCACAAAGGATTACCTTACCCGGCTGGGTACGATATCGGAATTCTTCGATTATTCTGCAAAAATGGCATTATATTTCCACGAACTTTAATCTGTCTTCAGATTTCGATAATTATTCTTACATTTGTTAACATAATTCTAACATTTAACATGTTCTATTACCAGACATTATGTGATAGAATTATTCCAAGATTATAAGAAAAAATAAAAGGGGAATATACAGATGACACAGATATCAAATCACGCAGGGATCTTCGATTTCAAAGGCAGAGAGCTTGAGAGACAGGCTGCTGCTGATGTAAGGGAGATGCAGGCACAGCTTCGTCAGGAGATGGATTTCGTAAAAGACAAACTCCAGATTTCATCAAACGAAATTGGAACTACCCCCAAGAAAGACCTCGAATCGGTAAAAACGGTTGTAATACAGTCAGAAACTGCACCCAAACAGACACCGGAAGAAAAATATGTTGTCGGTGTTAACAAAAATGACGGCAAAATAGAAGATGTTGTCCATTACAAAGATGTTCCCCTTAAACTGGATGGAAGCACACTGGTATCAAGCAGAATTTCACATGTAAAACCGGAGGAAGGCAGCAACGAATATCAGTTTGCCTTTAACAGAACGGTTGAAGTATGTGGAACACCTGCATTCAACAGCACTCTTTACTTTAAGGATCCGGCACTGACCGAGCCTTATAAATATGAAAACAATGTAACAGGCAGAACTTATTTCCTTGAATAGTAAATAGACAAGGGATGGAATGGGGGCTTATCAAAGCCCCTTTTTTCATTTATCAGACAAATTTTTGAATCCAGAATCAAACAAAAAGACATAAAAAAGGCATCCTGTTTTTGCAGAATGCCTTTTGTTTTTTATTTACAGTGAGTTCTTTTCACTCATATAGTACAAGACCGGCACCGCCATTCTTGACAGCAGGGTTGAGGCAAGTTCACCCGCCATAAGTGATATAGCCAACCCCTGAAATATCGGGTCGAACAGAATTATGCCTGCACCAACCATAACCGCTGCGGCAGTGAGAAGCATAGGACGAAATCTTACCGCTCCCGCATCAATAACTGCATCCTCCAGTGTCATTCCCTGTTTTCTTCTCAATTCGATAAAGTCCACAAGGATGATGGAGTTTCTCACAATAATACCCGCCCCGGCAATAAAACCGATCATAGAAGTTGCGGTAAAGAATGCGTGCAGAAGACCATGTGCCGGGAGAATACCCACCAGTGTAAGGGGAATTGGCGCCATAATAACAAGAGGCGTTCTGAACGACTTGAACCATGCAGTTACAAGAGTATAAATCAACACAAGAACTGCTGCGAAGGCGATACCCATATCCCTGAAGACTTCATAGGTTATAAACCATTCGCCGTCCCATTTTACAGCAGGTTTGGTTGTATCTTCCGGAGATTTCACAGTCAGGGTCGATACTTTGTATCCCGGAGGAATTTCAAGCTGTCTGATTTTTTTATCCATATCAGTAATCACATAAACAGGGCTTTCAAAACTTCCGGCCACATCACCCGTTACATAAACCACAGGCTTAAGGTTCTTATGATAAATACTCTTATCCTGAGTGGTTTTCTTAACAGTTACCAGTTCACCAAGGGGAACCATGTTTCCTGAAACCCCCTGCATCTCAAGATTAAGCAGATCTGCCACGCTTCTTCTCTGAACCTGAGGAAGTCTGAGGTAAACAGGCACATCTTCAGGAGCATCGGGAATATGTGCAATTTCAATCCCCTGCCCTCCTGACGCCATAGCTACATTCTGAGCAAGCTGTTCGGTTGAAATGCCGTTAATGGCAGCTTTTTCACGATCCGGTACAAGACGGACTTTTTCCTGATCGTCTTCCACATACCAGTCAACATCGGTAACTCCATCAGTAGTTTCAAAAATATTTCTGACTTTTGAAGCTACTTCCTGACGAACCTTTTCATCAGGCCCATAGATTTCCGCCACCAGAGTCTGTAGAACAGGCGGTCCCGGCGGTACTTCAGCTACTTTTGCATTAACGCCGTATTGTTTTGCAATTTTTATAATTTCCGGGCGCACCGCTTTTGCAATTTGGTGGCTCTGACGCTTTCTTTCATGTTTTTCGACCAGATTAACCTGAATGTCGGAAACATTGCTTCCCCTCCGTAGAAAATAATGCCTGACCAGACCGTTGAAATTGTATGGACCGGCAGTGCCTACATAACTGACAACATCCGTTACTTCAGGTATGCCTCTGAGATAATCAGCCATTGCCTTGGTAGCAGCAGCAGTCTGTTCAAGAGGTGTACCTTCGGGCAAATCAAGGATGATTTGAAATTCATTTTTATTGTCAAAGGGAAGCATTTTTACAGCAACCATTTTCAATGGAAGCAACGCTACCGATGCGAGAAGCAACAGAATTACAACGCCAAGGAATTTCAACCTGTTGGATTTACTCTCAATCAGAGGATTCATTATCCTCCGATATAACTTCGTCATCCAGTCGTCGCTTTCTCCATGCTCGCGGGAGTTGCCGCCGCCGTTATCCTTTCCCTCATTCTTAAGGAATCTGGCAGAAGCCCAGGGGGATATTACAAAAGCGATAAGCAGTGAAAAAATCATAGCAGCGCTTGCACCGATAGGAATGGGCCTCATATAAGGACCCATAAGTCCGCCTACAAAAGCAAGGGGCAGAATAGCTGCAATAACTGCAAAAGTGGCAAGAATTGTGGGGTTTCCCACTTCATCAACCGCTTCCGCAGCAACCTCCATAAGATTTCTACCCTTGTTTTCAGGCATTCTGAAATGGCGCACAATATTTTCCACAACCACAATGGCATCATCCACAAGAATACCGATAGAAAAAATCAGTGCAAAGAGCGTGATTCGGTTAAGCGTATATCCGTAAAGATAAAAGATAAGAATCGTCAATGCAAGGGTAACAGGCACTGCAATGGCAACTACAAGGGATTCTTTCTTACCAAGGGCAAAAGCTATAAGCAGCGTAACTGACACAACCGCAATCAGCATATGAAAGAGAAGTTCATTTGATTTCTCGCTTGCAGTTGCTCCGTAATTCCTTGTTACCGTAAACTGCACATCAGACGGAATCAGCGTCCCTTTGAGCGAATTCACTTTGTTAAGCACAGAATCGCAGACAATGGTAGCATTTTTTCCGGTTCTTTTTGCAACGGTGAGAGTAACTGCATGATAATTGCCGGCAAGTGATTCCTTATTTCTGCCATGTTCGTTTCTACCAAAGGAAAAACCCACATAATTATTCGGATCTTCAGGTCCATCCTCAACCTGAGCCACATCCTGAAGATAGACAGGACTGTTGTTTCTGACTGCAATAACAACTTTTTTGACATCATCGGCGCCTCCGAGGAATTCACCGGATTCGATGATTATATCTTTATTGTTGTTTTCAAGATTTCTTGCAGGCAGGCTTTTATTTGCCCCCGTTATAGCCATCTGAATCTGGCCCGGTGTTATGTTGTAAGCTGATAGCTTGCCGGTATCAAGGGTAACCCGGATCTGCCGTTTTCTTCCACCAATGATGGTTGTTTCCGACACATCCTGAACAGTTTTTACTTCATCGTTAATCCTTGCAGCAAGCTGCCTCAGGGTATATCCATCATATCCTTTTCCCCAGAAAGTGAGCGCAAGAACAGGCACATCATCGATAGATCTTGCCTTTACAAGGGGCTGGCTGGCTCCCGGAGGTATTTTGTCAAGGTTTGCATACAGTTTATTGTAAACCTTGAAAATGCTGTTCTCAATGTTCTGACCCACATAAAACCTGACAACGACCATAGACAAACCAGGGCTGCTTGTTGAATAAACATACTCAACACCGGGTATTTCGCTTATAAGTTTCTCCATAGGGCCTGTAACGCGCTGTTCCACTTCTGCAGCGCTGGCTCCGGGCATTTCTACAAAGACATCAGTCATAGGAACAATAATCTGCGGCTCTTCCTCTCTTGGGGTTACGATGATTGCAAAAACGCCAAGGAGTATGGATGCAATAATTATCAGAACCGTAAGCTTGGAATCAATAAAGTATCGGGCAATCTGTCCCGCCAATCCTAATTTGGTGTTCATTTCCGCACCTCCACGGGATTGATGGGCATATCATCGCTCAGGGGAGATTCAGACCAGATAATAAGCTTCTCACCTTTTTCAAGACCTGAGACGACCTCCACACCTTGTTCGGTTGTTCTTCCGGTTCTGATGATACGCATATTAGCTCTGTTTTCAGGGCTTGCCACAAAAATATTGGAAATACCGCCTATTTCCCTGATGGTATCTGCAGGAATTGCAATTCCTTTGCTTATTCCCACTTTAAAACCTGCTGTTCCATAATCGCCGGATGCAGGATGAAGAGCTTCAGGTATATCAATTTTCACAAGAAATTTTCTTGTGGAAGGATCACCAGCAGGCGCAACAACACTTACAGTTCCGGTTCCGGTTCTTTTTGCTGTTCCGATTTCCAGACTTACTCTCATACCCGGCTTTACATTTTTTATGTCTTTTACGCCAACTCTGGTTTCGAGCCGGTAATAAGACTTATCCTCAATAGTGAAAATCGGGACTCCGGGTGAAGCCATATCACCGGGATCAACACTTCGGGCAGTAACGGTGCCATCAAAAGGGGCTCTGATTTCAGCATAATCCCGTCTGATTTTTGCAGCTTTTTCCATTGCCACTGCCTGAGATACGGCATTATCAGAAGCCTGGGCGTCTTTCTCAGCCATACGGTTCATAAGACCTGAAGCCCGGGCAAGTCTGAGATTAGCTTCAGCCTGCTTCAGTCTTTCCTTTGCTGATGCCACTTCCTGATTTCTGCTGCCTTCATCGGACATAGAAGCTTGCTGTTGTGCTATGCCGAACTGATTTTTTATAACTTCGAATCTTGTCTGAGCCTGTTCGTATTTCTGTTTGGGAATCACTCCTTCATCATAAAGACGCTTCATTCTCTCAATTTCAATTTCTTCATTTCTGAACTGAGCTTCAGCTTGCGCAAGGGCAAGCTGATTCTGGGTTTTCTGCTGCTGACGGGGTCCTTCCATCACCATAGACAGATTTTCCTTTGCCATCCTGTATTCAGCTTCCGCATTGGTGATAGCTGCAGAACTCTGAGCCTGCCTGTAATCTGCCGCAGCCTTTGCTTTTTCTGACATTGACCACGCAGAGCCAACCGCTGATTCAGCCTGATCCACCTGAGCCTGAAGATCTTTTGCCTCAAGTTTTGCTAAAAGCTGCCCCTGTTTTACATGATCGCCTTCCCTGACAAGAACTTCAACAACAGGACTCATAATTTTCGGAGCGATCTGAGCTTCCCTTTTGGGAGCGACATTACCTGAGACCTTAATTTCTTCGGGCAAATCCATTGTTTCAACGGTTTTTACCTTCACCTGAACCGGCTTTGGTTCTTTACTATGATTTTTATTGTGTCCTGCAGTTTTTACCACCGTCCAGACACCTGCGATTATTGCAATCAGCAATATGCTGATAACTACTACATTATTTTTCTTTTTTACATCTGTTGTTCCACTCATGTTAACCTCCTACTTTACAAGGGCTTCTGCCTGCCCTTTGGCAAGGAGCAGGTTTATTCCGGCAATTTTCAGATCAAAATCGGCAGCTATACTTGTAGCTTTGGCATTTGTGAGAACGGATTCAGCAAGAAGCAGCTCGGTCAGGTTATAAACTCCCTCTCTGTATCCAATCTGATTGAGCCTGAGGGTTTCCTCAGCAGAGGCAACCTGGGTCTTCAGTGATTCAACTCTTGAACGGGCGGATACAACTTCATTCTGAGCAGTAACAAGCTGAAGATCTGTTTCCTGCTTTATTTTTCTGTATTCCGCTTCTGCTCTGGCAACGGCTGCTTTTGCCATATCAATGGTAGCTTGTGTCTGCCCACCATCATAAATATTCAATCTGGCGACTATACCAACGCCGAATGTGTCGGTTCTTCTCGGAAACTGCGCACCTTTAGGCTGATTTTCATAATCCGCAGTTAGAAAAATCCCTGGCTGGTACATTCCTGCCGCAGCCCTCAATCTTGCTTTTGCTGCTTTAACTGCGAAATCAGCGGATTCAAGTTCACTCCGCTTTCCTGACGGAAGTTTGTCAGATTCTTTCAGCCATTCTTCGTCGTTCAAATCTGAAATTTTTATTTCTTCTTCCTGGGACATTCCTGTTATACTCTTTAAAACCGCCACCGCACTGGCATAATCATTTTTCGCTTTAATTGACTGGTCTTTTGCGCCGGCAAGAGCGACTTCTATCCTGAGCATATCAGATTTGGTTACCACCCCTGCCTTGTATAATTTATTTGCCGACTCAAAACCTGATTCGAGGTGCTTAACACTGGCATTAGCCACTGCAATAAATTCATAAGCTTTTTTTGCGTTGTAATATGCTATGGCGACATTGGCAAGAACAAAACTTTTTACAGCCGACTCAGCCCTGAGCTTCGCCTGCAAAGTCCATTTTGCCATACCCGCCATACTCTGCATTTGCCCGCCGTTGAAAATCGGCTGTTGTATTTCCACCCTGTTGATCATGGTATCTTTTTCCAGAATGGGTGTTGTTCCAAAGAATGTCGGTTTGCTGACATAGCTGTATCTGCTTTCCACAGCCAGTGTTGGCAGCATCGCTCCCCTCGTCTTTCTCAGCATAGCCTCGGACTCAACCACCGAAGCATTTGCTTCTGACAAAGAGGGATTTTTCTGCAGTGCAATCCGGCATAGTTCTTTCAGGGTCAGTGGTTGGGTTTCTTCTGAAAAAACCGGAGCTGCGATAATTACAGCGAACAGCCAGGTCAGAACAAGCATTTTGATAATCAGACTGCGCATGGACATCACCTCTCATTCGTATGTCCCGCAAGTTTCAGAATCAATGAAACTGCGGATTCAATTTTTTTCTCGTTGCTTTCGCCAGAGTTTTCATCTTCGGAGAAACATTGTTTGATGCTTCTGCTGGCAACCATTATTGTTACTTTATCCAGAGCTTTGCCCGCTGCCAGAAGCTGGGTTATCACGTCGGTACAATCCCGCTCTTCATTGACAATTCTCTGGAGACCCCTTATCTGCCCCTCAATTTTTTTTAAGCGTAAGATTATATCTTCTTTCTCCTTCATCTTAACCTCCCCGAATTTTTCTTATACCCTACCGGGGTATAGTATTAATATAAGACTATTTTAATCTTTTGTCAAGACCAGATTGCCGGATTTTTTATCCTTGACATTTATAGCCTGAGAGGGCTAAAATAAAATTAATGATAAATACAACAAAAATGATTGACTAATCAGTCGAATGGTGATATAATTTAGTTATGAGCAAAAAAGACCTTATATTCAAAAGCGCATTAATGCTTTTTACAACGAGGGGATTTCACGACACTCCCACTTCTGAGATAGCTAAACAGGCAGGAGTGGCAACAGGAACATTGTTCCATTATTTCAGCACAAAAGAAGAGCTAATCAATGAGCTTTACCTTGAATGTAAAAGCACACTGGTTGACAAAGTGATGGAAGGTGTGGATCCTCAATGGGATTTACCGACAAGAATGCATAAAATGTACTTCAACTCAGTCCTCTGGGGTGTTGAATATCATGACAAGTTCAATTTTCTTCAGCAGTTTGACAATTCTCCCAACATCTCTGATCTGACAAGGGAAGAAGGTTACAACAGAATCAAGAGCATAAACTGGGTTTTTGACGAAGCCAGAGAAGCAGGCCTTATAAGAAAAGATCACCGCGATATGCTTATGGAACTTGTTTACGCTTTTATAATCTCCGTAGTCACCCAGCTTATTCAAACAAAGCCGGAACCAAAAGAACGGGATGAACTGATTGATTTGAGTTATTCAATTCTGATGAAAGCTTTTTCCTGATTACACTCCCCTATTTGCTCCAATTCACTATCCATTGATTAAGGCAGGCTTATATGAAAAGTAATGTTTATTTTCATTCCCTTAAAAATGCATCACCTGAAGAACTTGGTGAAACTGCAGGCAGTCTTCTAAGCAAAATCATATCTGAAGAAAAGCCAAAGCTTGAATCCGAAATACCTTTGAAAGTCCATTTTGGCGAAAAAGGCAACAAAACTTACATAAAGCCGCCGGCATTCGATAAGATGATTGATCTGCTTGAGCAGCATGATGTAAAATGCAGCTTCATCGAAACAAATGTTATGTATAAAGGCGAGAGGACCACAAGAGAAAGCCACCTCAAGCTTGCAGAGGACCATGGTTTCAGAAGGCTCCCTATCACCATTGCCGACGGCGATAGAGGTGAAGATTTTTACGAAGTTGAAATTTCGAAGAAGCATTTCAAATCATGCAAAATCGGGAAAGAATTTGCAAAATACAAACAAATCCTTGTCTGCTCTCATTTTAAGGGCCATGGTCTTGCGGGATTCGGAGGGGCAATTAAGAATCTGGCTATGGGGTTCGCTTCCCGAGGCGGAAAAATTGCACAACATGTTGATGCAAAACCTTTCATAATTCCGTTTTTATGTGTAAAATGCAAAGCCTGCAAAAACCAGTGCCCTGTTCATGCCATTTCCCTTGAAGGATTTCCTAAAATAGATAAGCATAAATGCGTAGGCTGCGGTGCCTGTATGCCTAAATGTAAAAGAAACGCCATTCAGGTTAATGTCTTTAAACTCCTTGTGGATCTTGCAGGCAACAGATTTGCCGAGAAACTTACTGAATACGGATATGCAGCCCAGAAGGGCAAAAAACACATATACATAAACTTTGCAGCCAACATCACTCCCGGTTGCGATTGCGAAGGACATCCTATGAAATCAGTCATCGAGGATATAGGTGTCTTTGCATCTCTTGATCCTGTTTCCATAGATCAAGCCTGCTTCGACAAATCCATCGAAAAAGGAAAGAAATTCGGCGGCAGTCATATTCTTGAATACGCTGCCCAGTTAGGCATGGGAAACAGGGAGTATAATCTTATTGAAGTATGATCGGCAATCAGTTTACTTCGCATTTTCCATCGCTGCAGCGATAGATAAGAGTTTTATTTTCCACTGATCTCATATTTTCAAGAAAAGGACAGATATTCAGAATATCTGTTTTTTCTTTTGTAATGGAATGAGGAAGATAAACAATAACGCATCCGGGTTCAAACCCTGTATTTGCAGAATCCGTAACATCCTGAAAATCAGGATTATCCTTATCCCCTGCGATAACAATTTCCGTCGTCACCCCTACTGCTTCTTCAGTTGCACTGAGAAACATTGTGTATGCCGAAGGTGTTTTGCTAATTTCACCGCCAAAATTGACGGCAAGCTGCTGCGCTACTTTTTTGAATTCAGGATTGCCGGTGATTCTGAAAAGTTTGCTTAGATTGCTGAACATAACTGAATTTCCGGAAGGAACGGCACCATCATAAATTTCCTTTTTTCTGACTAACAGTTCTTCACCATCATCTGGTGTAAAGTAAAATCCTCCGGAATTCTGATCGAGAAACCGAACCCCGGCTGCGATCATATAATCCATAGCCTGAACCAGATAAGAGGTTTCAAGAGATGTCTGATACAGCTCAATAAGCCCCCATACCATAAAGGCATAGTCGTCGAGAAATCCGTTTATGGAAGCTTCGCCTTCCCTGTATCGGTGAAACAGCCTGCCATCAGGAGCTTTCATTTTTTCTTCGGCAAACTTCACTGCTTTAGCTGCAGCATCGAACATTTGTTTGTTGCCGCAAAATCTTGCCGCCTTTGCCAGGGCTGCAATCATCAGCCCGTTCCAGTCTGTAAGGATTTTATCATCTTTGTGGGGACGGATTCTTTTTTCCCTTACATCAAATATTTTCTTTCTCACCGATTCAAGTTCGGAGTTAAGCTTTTCCTCAGAAAGACTGAGTTCTTTTGCAATCACTGAAACAGGATGTTTTTTGTGGAGGATATTCCAGCCGGTATCTTCTCCTGAAGCTTCATCGGTACAATTTCCGAATCTTTCAATATTGAATACCTTTGAAGCCAGAGCTAATTCTTCAGGCTCAAGAATATTCATCAGTTCATTGTAATTCCACACATAAAATTTTCCCTCGACGCCCTCGCTGTCTGCATCTTCAGCACAATAGAATCCTCCTTCCGGTGAAAGGAGTTCCCTTGAAACATAATCGAATATTTGTTCCACTTTCTCTTTATATTCGGATTTGCCTGAAACCTGATATGCTTCAGTATATGCCATCATTAACAATGCCTGATCATACAGCATTTTTTCAAAATGAGGAACAAGCCATTTTCTGTCGGTGGAATAACGATGAAATCCAAAACCTGCATGGTCAAAGATACCACCCTTCCCCATTTCATCAAGGGTCTTTTCCACCATTTCAAGAGCTTTTTTATTTCCGGTCCGCTTCCAGTGCCTGAGCAAAAACATAAGATTATGAGGAGTTGGAAACTTTGGCTGATTACCAAATCCCCCCCAGTAAGAATCAAATCTTCTTTCAAGCTGCTTACAGGCAATGGCGCAAACCGATTGATCCGGTTCTGCTCCCGGATTGTCAAAACTCATTGCATTGAGGGCTTCATTTATTTCATCAGCAGAAACATTTATACTTTTACCGGATTCTTTCCATAACAGTCTTATACGGGGAATCAGCTCCATCATTCCGGGCCTTCCGTAGATACTTTCAGCCGGTATGTAAGTCGCCGCATAAAATGGTCTCTTATCAGGGGTCATTATTATAGTGAGAGGCCATCCGCCGCTGCCTGTCAGCATCTGGCATACAGTCATATAAATACTGTCTATGTCAGGCCTTTCTTCTCTGTCCACTTTTACACAGACAAATGCTTCATTCATCAGCGCAGCAATTTCATGGTTTTCAAAGGACTCTCTTTCCATAACATGACACCAGTGGCAGGTTGAATATCCAATAGAAAGGAAAATCGGTTTGTTTTCCTCCATAGCTTTTGTAAAAGCCTCTTCTCCCCAGGGATACCAGTCAACGGGGTTATGCTGATGCTGGAGAAGATATGGGCTTTTTTCACCTGCCAGATGATTTTTTAACATATACGGGCTCCTTTATTTCAATCATCTAATACAACATAGATTTGTTCACTATTGTTTCCGGTAAAAACGGTCATTCGGTATCTTTTTTCAGAATTCCCTTTATCTGAAGCATTCTTCTTCCGGCAAGAATATGTTTGCAGGGACCGTACTGAAACCCCATAAAACTGAAAAAGCGACACTGGCAGTTGCCGGAAATGATTTTTCCTTGTTTATCCACTGTACAAACGGTTTCATATTGTTCACTTTTTCCTTCAACGCGGAATTCTGCCTTGAGATAAAGTTCTTCATCTTCATCACTGTTTATTGACATGCTTGCTGGTTTTATTATTCTGATTTTTCCATTTTTCACAAGTTCTTCAGCATCGGATTCCCTTTTTGAAATTGACGGTGGAGACGGCGGTCCTTTTACAAAAATATCCCTTGGATAATATTTATTTTCAAGCGGCTCAAAAAGAGTTCTCCCCTGGACACATAAGTTGTTCAAAACGCTTTGAAGTTTTCTCCGGGAAAAACCGGTTTCTGATGCAAGTTCAATTACGGATAGTCCATTGGCTTTTTCCAGATTAAAAAGCACAAGGTCAAGGTCCTGAATGCCTGTTTCCTCCGGAGCTTCAAAAAGATGATATGCTTCATCCGTAGTCCACTCTCTTGCCGTCCAGGGACTTAAACCGAGGGTGAATTTAATGTTTCCCATATCACAGGTCCAGAATGAAGGAAAGCCTGTTCCTGCAAATTCTGCTTTAACAGATTTGATTTGGGGTAAAATCTTTTCCAGCAGAAGCAGCCTTCTTCTACCCCATATTTTTATACTATGGCTGCCTTCCCCATCATAAGAAGAATCCCTTAGTTTAATCTTCACATTCCAGGGCTGAATTAAAACTTCGGGAGTAGAACCCCTGCTTAGGGAAAATATCATTCCTCTCGGGGATTGGGCTGCTTTTCTGCCTTTCATAAACATAATGATATTTCTCAGATCCGAAACAGCCAGTTCAAATTTCACAAATGGCAGGCGCATAGATGATTGGATTTCGAGAAATCCCCTCATCCAGGAATCAGGAAGATTAATTTTCACCTCATTGAGTTTTTTTCCATCACGGTTTATGCTGATACCTTCTCTCCTCACATCAAGCATAACCTGTGAATTGCTTTTTATTTCCATCAGTCCTGTTTCAAGTTTTGCAGAAAAATCAATATTAGTACATCCCGGAGACAGCTTTTCAGATAAATTAAAAAAGGCAGAATCCGCAGTTATCCTTGCATATGTCGATTCATCCGCAGAAAAAGCTTCGAAAAATACTTTATCTTTTGTGATGGTAATCAGGGGGTCCGACATCTTTTCCAGTATTTCACGCTTGTTCATATACAGTTTTGATTTGATACAGTCTTTCAGGGCAAGCAAACAATCCCTGAAACACAAAGGATCCTTCAGTTCAGCCCTGAAACTGACTTCTTTTCTTTTGATATCCGGAAAAAGCCTCAGCACAGCCAAATCGTTGTCGAAAGTAACACCACTGTTATCTTCATAAATCACTGATGTAATCAGAGTAATCCCCCCTCATTTTTCTATTTCATAAATTTTTCCATACCAGAAATATGCTTAGAAAATTTTGGGGTGTTTATACCTTTCAGTTCTTCCAGCCTTGAGATTAATTTTTTGTCGGGTTCAAAAACAGGATTCTTCAATCCTGAAGAGATTTCAAGTGATTTCTTCAGATTTTTCAGAGCCGATTCAACCAGCGGTGTCGAGTCAATAAAAACAGAATCTGCAAGCAGATTGATCAATTCATCCGAATAATCAGGAAAAACCGGAATGAGATTAGGAATAAGCTGATGCAGCGCTTTCATTGTTCCTGAAGAAGCTGAGCCTGAAACCCTTTTTAAAACAGGCATAACAGAAGTAAATTTATCTTTCAGCAATTCAGGAAAACAGGTTATTACGGATAGAGCGGAGGTGACAATAGCAGCTTGTGAAGAATTCAGCAAATTGATTATCTCATCAGAGTATTTCATAAGAAATTCCCTGTATTTGCTTTTAACTGCCGCCTGCACCAAATAACGGGGAAATTCTTCAATTTCCATATTCATGAAAGCATTTCGAAGAATATTGTCTATGAGTTCAGGAGATTTTTCGCAAATCAGTTCCCAGATTTCCGAAATTGTCATATTGTTTTCTGCAGGTGAAGTATTTGGAGCATATTTATCATCCTGAAGAATTGTGCAATAAGGAATCAGAGCTTTATCAGATTTCAGGTAAAATGGAACCGCACAAAAAGAAAAAGCAGTTCCAAGCAATACGGAGTCTTTTCTGTCCCACCCTTTGGAAATAATCCACTGATAAGGTTTATTCCAGTCTTTTCTTTTGTAATAATCGGAACTGTCGGGCTGAGAAATTGTAGCTAAAATTTTTCTTACTGCCTCCGCTGCTGTTTCAGTTTCGAGCTGATATAGTTTAGCGACAACCATCTGCCATTGATTTTGCCCGGCAACGCCTTTTCCCGGGTTTGATAAAACAGAGATATAAAGCGAAGGCGAAAAGATTTTTCTTGATCCTGCAATTCTACTGAGGATTTCAAAAGAATTCGACATCATATTCCACTTGTCACAAAAAGCTTCCTTAACCCATTGACAAGCCCATTTTTCCATAAACTTTTCTGGTAGTAACGCAGAAGCTGTGAGAATCACTTTTTCAAGATTAACTAAAACATCAAAATAGAATTTCTGCGCTTGAGAATAGTTATCAGCAAAGCTGGGAATTTCACCTTCTTCATCCAGCGTCCTCTTCACTTCCGCAACAAATGGCTCGCTGAATCTGTTCAGCAGCTCAGCTAATTGTTCATACCATTGGTTTTCCTGAAGCTCACTTTCCGGAATCACCGGATTCTTCTCTCCGTTATTCATGTATTTTTCTGTAAGAATACATATTTGCAGAAGAATCTTTTCATCGGACTGAGCATAAGGCGACAGACTTTGCCCGGGTGCATCCTCCGGAGAATCTTCATCCCAGTTCCCTGATAGTTTTTCGGTTTTTTCCCATACAACAGGCAGCTTCAGATAATAAGCCAATCCCCCGATTATATCCAGCACATCTCCGCAGAGTATGCCATTACTACCGTCTTCACTTGCGGTTTTGCTGAGACTCAAATAACCTTCCACAAGATCGTTTATCTGCTCTTCTATCGGTTTATCTTTGCTTTTGCCCGTAAACTTCAGAACTTCTCTGACTGCTGCCGGTTCTTCCTCTGCTTTGTTCAGGTAATAATCAGTAAGCCTCTGTCTTTTTCTATCCTCAATATATTGAAGAAACCCTTTACCGTCAATCTCTTCAGGATAGCTTTCAACATACTCGGAGAGATATTTTTCAATAAAAACCACTATTTTGTCATCATGTGGACCTGTCTTTAATTCATTCCAGATATTATAAAACAATTCCACTCTCTTTTCTCTGGGAAAACACCTCTGGAGCCTTCCGGAGAAATAACGGACTCTTCTTCTGCTTACTGTTTTATCGCATTCTCTCAAATCGGCAAATAGTTTAAAAACCGGTTTAAGGGCTGAATCTGCCGGGGATTCATCCATCAGGAGCTTTCCCTTTGTCCAGTTGTTTGCAGCATTCCATATAAAGCTATTTCCTTTTGAGGCAGATTTAATCAGACCCTGCTGTGCTTTTTCCTGAAGAGTTCCAATAAAAATCGGAAAACCTATTTCATAATCCTGCAGGTTGATTTTATCTTTTTCACTAACTTCCCATGCCCTGATGATCTGTGGCTCAGGATCAATGGGAGATCTTACAAGGGCTTCGGTATATTCCTCAAGATAAATCAGGTATTCGGGTTTAACAGCGGCAAGAACATCCATAAGAGCTTCAAGGGCTTCCCTGCCGTATTTTTGCGCTGGCGAATAAACAGATGGAGCTTTTATTACTATACTAAAATTATTCTCTCTGATAATTTTTCCAACAGGGCTTGCGTAGCCCCCAAAAGAACCAAGTAAACCTTCCCCGCTTTCCGGAACAGGCCTGAGCGGATCTGCAGATTCAACGGCAAGATACAATAATTCACCGGCTATTGCACTCCCGGCTTTCATAAGGTATTTTCTGCAGAATTTTCTTACTGAAGAAGAAACGGAAACCAGCCCGAATGTCATTTCCCGCAACGCAGGAATGTTGTTTTCAAGAGATCTGACTGTTGTCTTTGATAAAACCGGCAAATCATTATTTTTAAGATCAGTGAATCCGGAGATTATTTCTAATGCTTCGGGTATTTTCCCATCTGCGATTTTTCCGTCAATTTCCTGACGAACCTCAATACTGATAATATCCATAAATACCCCCATATCTATGATTTTATGCAGCTGTTTTCTTATCCCTGATAAACAGAATCATTAAAAGAGTAACAATACTCAGAATCAGACTGAATAAAAATACGCTGTGGAAACCGCTGGTTATCATATCATGGCTCAGATTGCTTCTACTGAGGCTTATTTGCGGCAATGGGTTTAATTTGTGTATTGTATAAGAAAACACCTGAACATATGCAATAGTTCCAATTAATATTGCAAAACTCCTGAGAATGCTTGAAACACTTGAAGCTAAGCCCTGCTGGTCCGGGCGGCAGTATTCTATGGAAAGCTGGACGCTGGTACCTCTGCCGAATCCTGCGGATAACCCCTGAAGAAAAAGGGCTGCAGTTATCAGCAAGAGAGACATGGAATCACAAATAAAGGAAAGAATCAGACAGGACGCTATCCCCATTATCAACCCAATAAGAAGTATCTTTTTTGCACCGGCTTTATCCGCAAGGTGCCCGGCAAAGGGACCCATCATCTGCCCCAGAGCAACAACCGACAGAATCAGACCTGAAGTTCTGATATCAACTCTTCTTACAACCTCAAGATAAAAGGGCATAACAAACAATATACCGGCATAGTTCATAAACGGCGGAACCGAGGCTATATTTACAAGTGAGAAGTTTATGTTCTTAAAAAGGGAGAAATCAAGAAGCGGATATTTCACTCTTCTTTCCCATATTACAAAGAAAACCGAGAAAATGATAAATATTGCAAACCATATAATAAAAGTCAAAGCAGCAGCTCCATGTTTATGGAGCATCTGAATGGCAAAAACAAGACTGAAGAGTACTGCAAAGGAAGCAAAAGAGCCAATATAATCAAATTTTTTTTCTTTGCATACCATCTGTTTTGAAGGGAGGACAAAAAGCCCCATTATGACTGCAATAATCCCTATAGGTACATTCACAAAAAATATCCATCGCCAGTTAAGCACAGAAGCAATAAATCCTCCGATTACAGGACCAAGGGCAATTCCCACTGCCGCTGCAGTCACTACGGTTCCCACCGCTTTTCCCCTTGACTTTGCAGGAATAAAAGCTGCCACAGCAGACATCATCACCGCAAAAAGCATTGCTCCGCCGATTCCCTGAATAACCCTTGAAGCTACCAGGTGCGTCAGGTTTGTTGAAAGCCCGCAGAAAAGTGAACCAATGGTAAAAACAACAAATCCGAGCAAATAAACAAATCTGTAGCTTTTCATATCCCCAAGCTTTCCGAAAACAAGCAGAAAACTGGTTTCAAAAATCTGATAGCATATAACAATAAGAGAAATTTTACTTTGATTGACATTGAGTTCATGGGCGATTGTGGGAAGCGAAATATTAACAATGGTTATGTCAAGATTGGCCATAAAAGCCCCGAGAGAAACGCAGAAAACAATCCAGAGCTGCTTTGCCCTGTTTTCAACATAAAAATCTTCTTTTACACCAAGCTGCTCTGTCATATATTCCCCTATTCCTCATTTGTCTTTTTATAATTTTTATCTATGTATAATTGTTCATTTGGGAACTGATAATTCCTCTAAAATTAAGTTACTATTCAGCCTCTGCAAAAAAAATCTGAAATGATGTCATATCTGACACAATGATAACATTATATCATTCTGATTTTTTTGCATCGGCGGTGAAAAGTTACCGAAAAAGGCAACTATTCACCACATTTCTCTGAGATCAGGCACGGGCTTCAGCCCGTGTGATGATAAGCTTCCACCCTGTTATCCAGCGGCTTCAGCCGCTTCCGGATCCTGCCCCGTCAACTTTGGCTGTAAGCTGCTGAAGCAGCTTTAAAGGAGAGTTCAGGTTGTATTTTACCACTGAATAAATCCCCTGGCTGTTCTCATTGCGTCAGACATAAAACATTACATCATTTTAGTTTTTTTTGCATGGGCGGTGAAAAGTTACCAAAAAAGATTTTATAACCTTCATTTCATACACAGGTTATTGATAATTTTAATCGAACTTTTTGAAAACAGAGCTGTTTTATACAAATTGAATATTTTTAAATTAATTTTTTGCAGCTCAAAAAACAAAACATTTATCGAAAGGATGAAATTACCATGAGAAACAAAATTATCACTTTTATTCTGGCTGTCTTATTCATTCAGATTCTTGCTGTTTCGGTTATGGCAGAGCAAAAAAGAATAAAGCGAAGTGAATGGACTTATGATGAAAATCAGTTTATGGCAATTCTTTCAATGATAACAAGAGGCGATACAAAAGGTGTTCTTGCAGCAGGGCCTCATATACCTGTTGTAGCCAAAATGAAAGACCGGGGAATAGTTATGGAGGGATACACAGCACTGCATTGTGCAGCAGCCCATGGCAATGTTGAAGTATCAGAACTCCTTATTAAGAATGGCTCAAATCCCAACAATAAAGCAATAACAGGCGAAACCCCCGTTCACTGCGCCGCTTTCTGGGGCAGAGTTCCCGTGTTGCTTTTATTCAGACGTGTGGGAGCGGATTTTGAAGTAAGATCTGAGCAGGGCATTACTCCTATTCTTTTTGTCAGCAGATCAAATAACCCCGTTGCATTAAATCTGTTAATTTCCTATGGATGCAACATCAGAGATACCGATAATAAAGGAGGCACAGCCCTTCAATATGCCGCAGAGGCAGGTGCTGCAGTTACATTGAAAGCTCTTATAGAAAAAGGATTGGCGGCAAATACTAAAAACAGAGATGGCTTCACCGCCCTGCCTTATGCCTGTAGGTCAGGAAGCCTTGATACGGTAAAGGTGCTTTTCGACAATGGTTTACCTCTGGATGAAAAGTTTGAAAAGAACACAACCCTGTTGATGCTTGCCTCCGAAAAAGGTGACGAAAGACTTATAAATTTCCTGATTGAGAACAAAGCAGACATTGATGGTATAAATGACGAAGGAAACACAGCCTTGCATATTGCAGCACAGAACGGCAATGTAAAAGCTATCAAAGCCCTGAGGGCAAAAGGCGCAAAGACGGATATTAAGAACAAAGCAGGGAAGACTCCGATAGATGTGGCAAAAGCCCAGAGACAAAGTGAAGCGGAAAAAGCTCTGAAATAGTTTTCATAGAGCAGCATTATTCAGGCATTTTTTATATTATTTTTTTCGAAAGGATGTAACTACAATGAGAAACAAAATCACCACTTTTCTGATTACAGCTTTCTCAGTTTTACTGATTACAAACACTGCAATGGCACAATCTAAAATTAAACCTGACGAATGGACCTATGACGAGAGACAATTTATGGTAATGATTATGTTTATTACAAGGGGCGATACAAAAGGAGCACTTGGAGGAGGCCCACACATACCTGTGATTGCAAAGATGAAAGATCGCGGAATCATTATGCCCGGTTATACAGCGCTTCACAGTGCAGCGGTATATGGAAATGTTGAAATAGCACAGGTTCTTGTAAAGAATGGCTCGGATCCCAACGCAAAGACAGAAACAGGTGAAACACCGGTGCATTGCGCTGCTTTAAACGGCAGAGTTCCAATGCTTCTATTCCTGAAAGGCAAAGGCGGGGATTTTAAGGTGAAAACCGAGAAAGGTGTTACTCCATTACTTTATGCAGCAAAGGCAAACAACCCCGCAGCACTTAATATTGTTATTATGAACGGGGGCAATATCAGAGATACCGACAACAGTGGAGCATCCGCCATTCAATATGCGGCAGAGGCCGGTTCTTCAGCTACACTGAAGATTCTGCTTGAAAAGGGAGTGCCTGCAGGTACAAAAAATAAAGATGGATTTACAGCTATGCCCTATGCCTGCAAATCAGGAAGTTTTGAAACGGTAAAGATGCTTTTTGACAAAGGTTTGTCTCCTGATGAAAAATTCGAAAAGAACACAACCCTGCTGATACTTGCCTCTGAAAAAGGCGATGAAAGACTGATAAATTTCCTTATTGATAACAAGGCGGAGATTGATGCTGTTAATGACGATGGAAATACGGCACTGCATATCGCTGTTCAGAATGGTAATGTAAAAGCAATCAAAGCAATGAGAGCAAAAGGCGCAAAAACGGATATAAAGAATAAAGCCGGGCAGACTCCTATGGATTTGGCAAAAACCCTGAAAAAAAGCGATGCGGAAAAAGCTCTGAAATAGTTTTTATAATCCGATAAAAATATGTCAAACAGGGTAAAACAAATATGATACCCTGTTTTTTTATTCCGGGTTGGAGGAAAACAGACCTGAACATATACAAAAATTCAACAAGACAATCGGAATGTATAAACACAGCAATAAGCTTCCGAACTACAGCAGCAATCGAAATAATACATAGAAATATCAGCGTATTCAAAAAACAGTGTTCAGAAAAACAAAAGTATTCACAGGTGAGTTCGGGCAAATGCCCATAAATTAAGGCATGAATTTCTCTAATCGTTCACGAGAATTCTAACCATTTGACCATCTCCCAGAGAAAACTTTTTTGAAAAAAGTTTCCTCGCGCCCACCCTGCGGGCAGGCACCCGCCTTCCCAAAACTTTGGGATTTGGGGACCGACCAGGGAGCGGGGGGATTTGGGGACCGTCAGAGGGAACCACGCTTTTTTGGAAAAGCGAGGTTACCCTCCGAACCTCCCTCCTTGAAAAACAGGAGTATTGGGTTTGGGGTTGGAGGAAATTTTGCTAATTCAGTGGCATTGGGGTTTGGGGATTTGCGTGGATTTTAAAAATTCAGTGGCATTGGGGTTCAGGCAGTCCGGAAACCCATTCAGAAAATCAGCGAAAGGATCAGGATTATGAATTTCCTTGCTTCTGCACCAAAAGGATTAAGTATCAGAACTTTTTTTCTTACTGCACTACTTTTACTGTTGTCCCTCTGTTCTCATTTTACAGGCGATGGCGCTTTATATGCAGATGAGAAAGATCAGAAATCAATCAAATCCCATAACTATGACAAGCTTTTTTCGGAATTCAGAGCTTATGCCATAAACGGTATGAAACAGAGAGGGATTCCCGGAATGGCCATAGCTGTGGTGAAAGATGGAAAGATTATTTATTCCGAGGCTTTTGGAGTAAAAAAAGCCGGCACAAAGGATCCGGTAACAGTGGAAACTGTTTTTCAAATCGGTTCCACAAGCAAAGCTTTTACATCCTGCCTTATGGCTATGATGGCTGATGAGAAGAAATTCGATTGGAACGACAAGGTTATCGACCATTTCCCGGGGTTTATGATGTATGACCCCTGGGTTACAAGAGAGTTTATGATCAAAGATCTGATGGCTCAGCATAGCGGGTTGAAACCTTATTCCGGAGATACACTGTCTTTCTTTGGCTACGGAAGGGATCAGATAATTGGAAACCTCAGATATCTGAAACCTGTCAGCAGCTTCCGGTCAGAATTTGCATATCAGAACAATCTGTTCCTTGTTGCTGCCAGAATCATCGAAATGAAAACCTGTAAAAGCTGGGAGGAGAATGTCAGAACAAGGATTTTCGAACCTCTTGGCATGAAAAATTCCACAATGACTCTCGCCGATTTCAGAGCATCAGCCAACCATGTCTGCCCTCATGCAATGGATAAGACCAAAGCTATACCTCTTACCGAAGACTGGAAATTCCATCACTGGGTTTATATTTATGCACCTGCAGGAGGAATTAACTCCAATGTTATTGATATGTCAAAATGGCTGATTTTCCAGATTAACGAAGGAACATATCAAAACAAGCAGCTTGCGGGCAAAACCAACATGCATTTTCTGCATACTCCCCAGACCGTAGCCGCAAGGGACAAAACCGGAGCGCTTCAGACTTACTGTCAGGGCTGGGTTTGCAGAGAATACAGCCCCCACCCCATTATCTGGCATAACGGAGGAACATCAGGCTGCAACACTATGGTAGCTTTTATACCTGAGGAGAAACTGGGGATAGTAATTTTCACCAATGTTGCCGAGAGTTCAGCTCTTCCGGATGCACTTGGGTTCAGATTTTTTGACATGTATTTCAACAAGCCCTTTTATGACTGGAATGCAGCCTCTATCAAAGAACAGAATGAAAAAGCAGCCACAATTGAGAAGCTTCAGAAAAAGACCTCTGAACCGGTAATAATAAACCCGATTCCGGAGTCTGCCTGCACTGGAAAATACACCAATAATGTCTATGGAAATATTGAAATCGTTCAGAGCATAAACGGCCTTACTTTCAAAGCAGGTCCCATGAATTTTGATATAGACCTGCAGCCCTGGAGCGGCAATATTTACAAAGCTAAACTCAGAGGTATGGATGACACTGTGGGAAGCGCAATTTTTGAAATGAACTCCACAGGCAATGTGACAGGGGTTACAATAGACTTTTTCAATCAGGACGGTCAGGGAAAATTCAAAAAAGCTTCCGGCGAATGATCCGCATCCAGGAGGAATATCCCCTTTAATACCAATACTACCAACTGAAGCCTCTTCAATTTACTGAAGATTGAAATTCAAATCCGGTTGTTTATTCAGCCGGATTTTTTATTCCCTGATCAACGGATGGTGCCAGCAGCGTAACGCGCCGCCAAATATATAGACAATTGAAAACGGTGTTGTAATTACATTAAACCCTGCTTTATCCAGTTTTTCCCCAATATGCGGAAGCTCAGCAGAGATAATAATATTTTTCTGATCAAGAATCAGCCCGTTACAGCCAAGTTTGTTTTTTGCATCGTCAAACGAAACATCGAGAAGCTCCCAATCTTTGATTAAATCAGGAATTCCATCGACAAAAGCTTCTCTGCAGATCATGGCAAATCCGGGTTTTGGGACACAAAGTGCACAATCCAGGTGCAGAAACCCGCCTCTGATTTTTACTTCCTGAACATTATATTCATTGCCGAGGAATTTTCTCAGCCAGTTTATACCCTGCACGCTTGAAGCATTTCCGCTGTTGCCGACGAGAATATCCTTACCGAAAAGAAGAACATCTCCCCCTTCGAGAAAAGCCTGTTCACCAAAGGGCAGATCGCAGTTTTCCTTCCATACAGGCAGAGGTTCAGGCATGGAAACAATCATGTGGTTTTCAAGCCTTGATTTAAGAAGTCTTCTTACTGCTAATTTTTCTCTTCTTCTCATAGGATAATAAGGAGCGTTTTCGATAAATTTCTCCCCTATCACCAGCATAACATCTCTCGGAAACATCTGAGTGTAAAAATCCACTCCCGGTATGGGAAACAGTTCTTCCTCAGGCTCAAGTTCAGGCACTCTGTGAACTTTAATCCCCCTGTTTTCAAGAAGAGATACTACAGCATCTATCTGTTCTTTCATTTGCTCGTGCATCTCAGGCATAATTTCTTTCATTTTTCTGCCTGGGAATTTTTCCGTTATATCTTTAATCCATTCAATGACTCCGTCAGGCAAATCAAAATTCAGAAATTCCGGAGGTTTTGTTCCAATTCTGGCATTCGGACATCCCACAACCACTTCTCTGAGAGTTCCCCATTCATAATTCACGCTGATTTTTTCAAATCCGGTATTATTCAACCCACTCATCCTCTCTTTGATATATTTGTTATTTTTATCTCATGTAATTCAGGATTTACCGAATGAAAACCTCTCTATGTATTTACATATCCGAAAAATCAATTATAATATCATCATAAGTTAACAATCAGTTTACAACCTGACATTTACAGTTTTCAGCTTACGTGTTAAAATATCATTAAGATATATTGAAATCGGATTGCTTTTGCTTATCCGCACAGGAGGAGATAATATGGACGTTAGTAAAGCAGGGAGTTTTCAGATGGATCAGTTTGCCACTGCAAACCTGATCAAATCGGCAAGCCAGAGAATTGCTCAGTCCAATGTGGCTTCAGTTAAGGACCAGAAAGAATTATCCCAGAGCGCAGACGAAAAGCCTCCGGCAGAGCAGCAAGATTTTGTCAGTGTTTCAACAGGCTTCGACAGCCATCAGGCACAGGACAGCTTCGATTCAGCCTCAGCTTCAGGTGCTCTCACATCCCTGATGGATGGCATGGAAACCGAGCAGGAAAAAGAAGCAAAAGACGGCAAACTCAACAAAAATGCGATGTTTGGCAAAAAAGACGCCCAGGCTCTCAGAAGAAGCTATTCTCAGGGAGCACAGGCAGAAAACAGACAGTCGGTGGAATCATCACAGAGTGTTGAAGATATCGACCGCAAACTCGACGCAATGAGCGCAATGAACAAAGACCCCAGAGAAATTCAGGGCGATGTACCTCAGGCATTCTTCGATGCAGCACAGAAAATAGTCGAAGGCAAAATCGAACAAGGCAAACCTTCACAGGAACTGATGAACCTCAAAGAGGTCGAAACATCACCCGTCAGCGAAGAAGCTCTTCCGATGGTTGAAATTATGGGAATCCACGACACCAAAAACCTGCCCATTCCTATGGCTATGGATACGGAATATGATTCAATCGGCGGAATGCAGACCCAGTCTAATATGAAATAAACAAATGTATATAGAAAAAGACGGATTAACAAATGATCCGTCTTTTTTATTTGGCTTAAGATTATTATGAATCCGGGGAAACAGAACACGGATCCCAAACAGATTCGAAAGGAAAATAATATAAATTACCGAATTTTCTGATTTTCCGTAAAGTATATAAATATTGCTCCTCAAATGTACATGGTAATGAAAAAAAAGGCAGGAATATTTGATTTTCAGGTCAAAATTTATGCTAAACAACTTTATCGGAGGTTTTATTAATGGCAACAAATATGGTTCTCTGCCTCAGATGTGCAGCTCAGAATCCACCCAACGAAAACTATTGCCTTACATGCGGCTCCACTCTTCCCAAACTTGCATACACAATGGAAATGGTTCCAGTTGAAAGAATTGACGGCAGATGCCGGGAATTTACCGATGCAGCGGAATTTGTAAGATCAGGCCAGTGGAGTATGGATGAGTTTGCAGATTATATGGAAACCACATACGCAAAACTCAGCAAAATCGAACAGGACATAAGAGAAATGCCCATCAGCGAAAATGTCATTGAAGATTTTGAGGAAGAGCTGGATGTGGGACTCAGAGGTGTTGAGCTTTATAACGAAGGCATGGAAACAATGATGCAGTATATTGAAGATGAAAATCCCTACCATCTTGATGCAGGCCTTCAGCTTATCTATCAGGGCAACGAAATGATTATCCGGGCAAGGGAGATTAACCGCGAAAGAGACAATAAACTTGGCTCCGACGCAGATCTCTACCGTCAGGATGAAAGCATGATGATGTAATATGAAGTTGCATCTGGATCCTCTTCTTTGCTTCTCAAGAAGCAAAAAATGTATTTATCTTACCGACAGAAATTCAGGTGAGATTCTGTTTTCCTTTCCCGCCCACAACCAGACGGAAAGACCGGAAGGAAACCCGCTGATTCAGGGGACATGGGGACATGCCCCCTTTGGTTTTCTTACCCTTTCACCACCCGATTTTATATCGGAGGAATTCAGAAAAGAATTCTATATTTCCCATTTCGGCTCCACCAATATCAATAAAGGCGAGTCTTATGTTATGGAATGGGGAGAATATGAATTTGAACAGATGGGAAGAGTCCGGTTTGCCCTTGGTTCTCCTGATGCTCCGGAAGGCTTTGGCGACCGGGCAGTCTGGGATCGTGAAATACTTATCCATGGCGGCGGTTATTTTGATAAGCTGACCAAAGGCTGCATCAGAATGGAAAACTCGGATATCGAAAGACTGGCGTTTTTTGCAATTCATTATTACAGAATAGGATATCCCCTTACCCTTCTTTTTAATGATGTCTGATGAAACATAGTATCTGCCCATATTGTGACAATCCGCTCCGCTCTTTACGGAGCGGTTATCTTTTATGCGATGTTTGCAGGTCTCTTTTCGGAATAGATGAACAAAAAGATGTTCTTTTGAGTGCGGACTGCAGAATCTGTCCTACTTGCGGAACACCTGAACCGTTGGGGTCAGATATTAAAAATTGCAGCAAATGCGGAAATCTGCTGGCTGCATTTTGTAATAACTGTAATAAATCTCATTCATACGGTATATTTTTTGCGGACAGACAAACAGGATTCCCCCTCCCGGGACTACTTTTAAATTCAATCAGAGATTTGAGACAGACTGAATGCAGGATTCACGAAGAACTCAAAAACAGGCTTTCTGTTGAAACAGATATTGAAAACCAATACAGGCAGATGTTTGGTTCAATATCAACTGAAACGGAATCATGGAGGGAAGCTATTGAAGTTTTTGAGTTTGTTTTGCATCATGGCAAAGAAAAAAATACCCTCGAAAGACTTGAGAATAATCTGAGAACTAACAGGGAGATTATAAAAAAACTCAGAATAAACCTTGATCAAACAGCAAGATCAGTAAAAGCAATGGCATACAACAACAGAATACTTGTCAGAGTTTTTGAAGTGATTGAAAGGGAAGAATCCGATATCCTGCAGAATCTGCTGGATGACTGACTCGAAGGAATAACATGACCAATACCGACAATAACAGCGAAACAAATATGGATAATCAGCCTCTGGCAGTTACAATCACAGGCATTGTTCAAAAAATTGTTTTCAAATCCGACGAATCCGGTTACTGCGTAGCACAGCTCAAACCACAGAACAGCCGGGAAGCAATAACCATCACCGGTACAATGTCCAGTATAAGCACAGGTGAAACTCTTGATATTACCGGACAGTGGACTGAGCATAAAAAATTCGGCAAACAGTTTAGTGTCAGCAGCTTTATTCCATTGCAGCCTGAAACAACCAAAGGTATTGAAAATTATCTATCTTCAGGTGTTATCAAAGGTATAGGAAAAAGATACGCCAAAAACCTCGTAGCAAAGTTTGGTGATAAAACTATAGAAATTATCGAAAAATACCCGGAAAGAATTCGGGAAGTTGAAGGCATAGGCAGAAAAAGGGCAAAAAAAATTACAGATGGCTGGAATGCCCACATAAGTTTAAAAAATATCATGATATTTCTTCAGGGTTACGGAATAAGCCCGGCCCGATCCCATACAATTTACAGACAATATGGAGAAAATGCGGTGAATATCCTGAAGGAAAACCCTTACAGGCTTTCTCAGGATATCTGGGGAATCGGATTCAAAATAGCGGACAATATTGCTCAGAATATGGGTTTTGATAAGGAATCCCCTTACAGGGCAAAAGCGGCAATTCTCCATGTTTTAAACGAAGCAGCCGGAGAAGGCCACTGTTTTCTTACAGGTGAAGAACTGAAAAAACAGTGCACGGAAGATCTGGAAATTCCCATTTCAATATGTGATATATCATTAGAAAATGCCCTGAAGGAAAATCTTGTGGTTCAGGACGGTGAAGCAATATATCTAAGACGTTATTTCTCAAGTGAAAAAAAAGCTGCACAGACACTTGCGGAAATAGCAAAATCCCCGCCCAACCTGCTTACACTTATAGATCCTCTCAGAGCTGTAAATTTCTGCAAAAATGAAGGAATGGCTTTATCCGAAAGTCAGATGAACGCCCTGAAGACTGCATTGTCAGAAAAAGTCTGCATAATCACAGGCGGTCCCGGTGTTGGCAAAACAACGATTCTCAAAGCATTATCCCGTGTTATGTCGGATACGGGCCTTATTGTTTCTTTGTGTGCGCCTACTGGCAGAGCTGCAAAAAGGATGACCGAGGCTATCGGTATCGAAGCAAAAACGATCCACCGGCTGCTTAAATACAAACCAGGTGAGAATAAATTCGAATACGACGGATTCAACAGACTCAATACAGACTGTCTGATTGCCGATGAAATGTCGATGGTGGATATAACGATTTTTTATAATCTCCTTGTGGCGCTGCCTACTGCAGTTAAACTTATTATGGTGGGAGATGCGGATCAGCTTCCCAGCGTGGGTGCAGGTATGGTTCTCAGGGATCTTATAGATTCTGGAGTAATCCCGGTGGTAAAGTTAACGGAGATATTCAGACAACAAGCCGGAAGCTATATTATCAAAAACGCCCACCGGATAAACTCAGGAGCAATGCCGTTGATACCCTTTGCTGACAACGAACACCTGACTGATTTCTATTTTGTGAATTCAGAGGATCCGGAAAAAATCGAAGAAGTGATTATAAAGACAATTACAGAACGGATTCCTAAAAGATTCAAAATGGATCCCATCCGTGATGTGCAGGTTATATCCCCTATGTCCAAAAGGGTTCTTGGTGCAAAAATACTCAACGACAGGCTTCAGGCGGCACAGAATAAAAACCCGGTAGCCATAACCCACTACGGCAGGGAATTCAGAGTCGGCGACAAGGTGATGCAGATAAAAAACAATTACGATCTGGAAGTTTTCAACGGCGACATAGGTTATATCGAATCCGTGGATCCTGAGGAGCAAACCCTGTGTATAGATTTTGAAGGAAATTTGGTTGAATATGAACAGGATCACCTTGATGAATTAGTTCTCGCCTACGCTTGCACAGTTCACAAATCCCAGGGGTCTGAATTTCCGGCTGTGGTAATGCCTCTTTACACAGGTCATTATATACTGCTGCAGAGAAATCTGATTTATACCGCCATTACAAGAGCAAAAAAACTCTGTGTAATTGTGGGAAGCAAAAAAGCTCTGCTAATGGCTGTAAAAAACAACAAAGTTGAAAAACGAAATACCGGATTGTGCAAAAGACTTCAGGAATATCTGAAATAGTTGTGCGAAAGGATTAAGTATAAACCTATAGAATAGAAAGTTGCAATTCGTGTGACCACCTGAATAAAAAGGGATTTATAAAAAAACTGAGTGAGGAGAAATGCTATGAAAATCAAAGCTTATGCAGCGTTGAAACCTAACCAGCCCCTTGAACCATTTGAATACGAACCTAAAGAGCTGGGACCTCTCGATGTGGAAATCAGAATCACCCACTGCGGTGTTTGTCATACAGATCTTCACATTATCGAAGGAACCTTTGGTCCGGATGTATTTCCGGTTGTTCCCGGACATGAAATAGCCGGATTTATCACAGAAACCGGTAAAGATGTAAAAAGACTGAAGGCTGGAGATCGGGTAGGCGTAGGCTGGCAGCGCGGAAGCTGTATGGAATGCGAATGGTGTGTAAGCGGACAGGAAAACCTCTGTGCTTCCAATCAGGCTACTTGCGTCGGACATTTCGGAGGTTTTGCCGATGCAATCAGAATCGACTCCCGCTTTGTTTTCCCCATTCCCGGAAAGCTGGCTTCTCCAAATGCCGCTTCCCTGCTTTGCGGCGGTGCTACTGTTTTCAGTCCCCTTCAGCAGCTTGCACGCCCCACTATGAGAGCAGGAGTCATAGGAATTGGCGGATTAGGTCATTTTGCTCTTCAGTTTGCAAGAGCATTCGGGTGTGAAGTAACTGCATTTTCAACCACTCCCGGTAAGGAGCAGGAAGCTAAAAACCTGGGAGCACATAACTTTGTAGTGACTAAAGACGAAGAACAAATGAAAAAGGCAGCGGGAAGCCTTGATCTGATTATTTCAACAGTAAATGTCAATCTGAACTGGGGAGAGTATCTTAATGTCCTCAGACCCAATGGTTCTCTTGTTCTTGTAGGTTTAGTGCAGGACAATTTATCCATACCGACATTCCCGCTGATTCTTGGTCAGAAATCAGTTAAAGGCAGTGTAATCGGCAGTATTCACACCATCAATGAAATGCTCGATTTTGCCGCCCGTCACGATATTAAGGCAATGATTGAAACAATGCCGATGGACAAAGTAAACGAAGCTATCGAAAAAACGAAATCTAATAAAGCCCGTTACAGAATGGTGCTTGAGAATAAGGAAGGAGTCAGTTAATGGAATATTTTCTCACCGAAGAACAGATCATGATTCGGGATCTCGCCCGGAAAATTGCGCAGGAGGAAATTGCTCCCAGAGCTGCTGAATACGACGAAAAAGAAGAATACCCCTGGGATGTCATCAATCTTTTAAAAGAATCAGAATTTATGGGCATATACCTCCCTGCAGAATACGGCGGAATGGGCGGCGGCGTTCTGGATCTGTCTATTGTGGTGGAAGAACTTTCAAAAGCCTGCGGAGGCGTTGCAGTAACATTTGCAGCCAATGCTCTTGGAACATTCCCCATCGTTCTTTTTGGTAACGAAGAACAGAAGCAGAAATACATACCCAAGATTGCTTCAGGCGAATATCTCGCAGCATTTGGCCTCACAGAATCAACAGCAGGCTCAGATGCAAGCAATATCAAAACAACAGCCAGACTCGAAGGCGACCATTATGTTCTTAACGGCACAAAACAGTGGATCACCAACGGCGGAGAAGCTTCAGTCTATACAGTAATCGCAGCCACAAGACCCGACAGAGGCGCAAGAGGTCTCACGGCATTTATCGTTGAAAAAGGTACTCCAGGTTTTGAATTCGGCAAAAAAGAAATGAAACTGGGCATTCGCTGCTCATCAACAAGAGAACTTGTATTCCAGGATTGCAAAGTCCCCGTAGCCAACCGTCTTGGCAAAGAGGGTCAGGGTTTTGCAGTAGCAATGAAAACTCTTGACAAAGCAAGACCCGGCGTAGCAGCACAGGCTATCGGCATTGCCCAGGGCGCTCTGGATCACGCTGTGGCATTTGCAATGGAAAGAAAACAGTTTGGACAGTCAATCACATCTTTCCAGGCTATTCAGCATAAAATCGCAGAATGCGCAACCAGAATCGAAGCATCAAGAGCTTTAACCTATGCAACAGCCAGAATGATCGATGCAGGTTCGGACAACTTCTCAAAAGAATCAGCTATGTGTAAACTTCTTGCTTCAGACACAGCAATGTATGTTGCCACAGAAGCTATTCAGATTTACGGCGGACACGGCTACATGAGAGAATATCCCGTTGAAAAATTCTTCCGTGATGCCAAGATTACCCAGATATACGAAGGCACCAATGAAATTCAGAGAAATGTCATTGCCCTTGAAGTAATCAGAGATGCAAAAAAGAAAAAATAACCGTCAATGCGGTTTTATCAACTAAATAGCAACAAACGCCCTTCAAATGAGGGCGTTTGTTGTTTGCAGTTTCAGACTCAGACTTAAACTCAGACTTAGAAAGGAAAAGATTAAAAATGCAGGTTAATAATTCGATAATAATACCTGTTGAACTGGGACATGTATTTTGTTTTTTAATTAAAGGCGAGAAAACAATCCTTGTTGATACAGGCGTACCGGGGTGTTCGGATAAAATTTTTGCAAAAATGAATGAAGTGGGAATCAAACCTGAAGATGTTTCCCTGATATTAATCACCCATGGACATCTGGATCACTATGGCAGTCTGGCTGAAGTTCAGACAAAAATAAAGGCAAAAGTGGCAATACAGAGAAAAGCGGCAGATTCACTCAGAACCGGCACTAATGAAGTTGTAAAACCCACATCCTTTATGAGCCGCATTATTTCTATACTTATGGCTTCACAGATGAACAAAAAGATACCCGGAACCGAACCTGAAATTATATTTAAGGATAAACTTGATCTCAATGAATACGGAGTAAAAGGACAGGTTATCTCAACTCCGGGCCATACTCCCGGTTCTGTTTCGGTTATTCTTGAAAATGGCGAAACTATTGTCGGTGATATGATCGGTGGAAAATTTTCGAAACCATCGGAACCTACGATTCCGTTTTTTGCAGCAGATTTGGATCTTCTCAAAAAAAATGTTCATAAAGTTCTGGAGTTTGAACCAATGGTAATTTATGCTTCACATGGCGGGCCTTTCAGCACTGAAGCTGTAAAAAAATATTTTGCCTGATCTTATTCTCTGGCTCCCAGCATCCTCAGCAGCTTAACCGTTTCGGTTCTTCCATGCTCAAATGCAAGCCTGAGAGGTGTTTTGCCAAAATTTGCAGTATGTCTTGCATTTATTGGCGCGCCGTTTTTAACAAGAAGGCCTGCAACTGCAGTCTGCCCCTTCCAGGCAGCAATATGAAGGGGAGTCCAGCCATTATTGTCTGAATTCGAAAGATCTGCTCCATATCTAATAAGAAGTTCAACAGTATCTATTTTTCCTTCCTGCACTGCAAAATATACGGGAGTCCAGCCGTCGTTGTCCCTTGCCTGATTATCGGCTCCCTTTTTTATCAGAATTTCCGCCGTATAAGTCTGGCCATTGTATGCTGCAAGGTGGAGAGGGGTCCAGCCATTGTTTTCACGACGGTTGATATCGGCTCCTTTCCCTGCAAGAAGGTCAACTACTGTGGAATGTCCCTTTCTTGAAGCCATATGAAGAGGGATCCAGCCGTTATTATCGGTGAGGTTGACATTTGCTCCTTTTTTCAGCAGAGTCTCCACAGTATCAGTATTTCCATAAAAAGCTGCCACATGCAGAGGAGTCCATCCCTTGTTGGTTGCTGCTTTCATGTTTGCGCCGTAATTAACAAGGAGTTCGCAGATAAGGTTTCTGCCTTCTTTTGCCGCAAGATGGAGCGCTGTCCAGTTATAATCATCAGTTCCGTTTACATCAACGCCTTCATCCAGACCTCTTTTTACTGATTTGGCATCGCCATTTTGCGCATATTCAAAAAAATCATCAGGTGTCATTACTGCAGCAGCGCTGTGCCTGCCTTTTGCGACAGAGGAACTGATCTGAGCTCCTGCGGCAACGCCCGATATTCCTGAAACGGAAGCAGAAACAACCGCAGGTGAAACCTGTATCTGATTGAGGTGTCTGACTGATCCGGACCTCCTGTTTAAAACCTCAAGAACTTTTTCAACTGAGCTTATGCGGTTGGAACTTACTATTTCAAGCATGGATGCAATTAGTTTTCCAATATAACCCGGCACTGAGCGGTTATACTTCCCAACCGGTTCAAAAACAAACACGGGCCTTGAAGGATCCTGTGGGTCAAGCCCAGTCAGCAGATAATGCATGAGCACTCCCAGGGAATAGATGTCATTAGTAAGGTTATCATGCCCTTTGCATTGGTCAGGAGAAGCATACCCCGCTGTTCCCATCATAGTTCCGGGTTTTCCCTTTTCCAGAAATTTAGCGATACCAAAATCAACAAGATAGAGTCTGTCATCTTTAAGAATTATATTGGCAGGTTTAAGATCCCGGTATATCACAGGCGGGTTTTGCGAGTGAAGATATTTCAGGATTTCCAGTATCCTTCTGAAAATCAGGATTGCATCATCAAGGGGTATTGGCGGCTTTTGTATTTTATCAAGAAATGTTTCCAGATCCATTCCGTCAATAAATGTCATAACAAGGTAGTTGGCAGTTTTGCCTGTCTGGTCGTTTTCCGTAAAAAAGTCGGTAACTTTAGGAAGTCCCGGATGGCTAAGTTTTGTGAGAAGCCTCGCTTCCCTGCGGAACATCTCCTGAGCTTTTGCAAAAGTATCCTTATCTGATGTATCGGCAAACATCATTTTGACGGCAACAATCTCATCAAGCCTCTGATCCAGTGCTTTAAAAACCCGCCCCATACCGCCTTCACTGATAACATTAAGAATCTCATATCGCCTGTCAAGAATAAACGGACCGGTATTCTGTGCCGCCATAGCAAGCAGAGTTCCGCAACAGTTGCAGTATTTTGCCTGATGTTTGTTTTCTCCCCCGCAGGCAGGGCATTTAACCAATTCTATCCCTCATTTTCTTCGTCATCAGGATTATCAATGCTCAATTCAAAAGAAGGCTGCGGCAGTGTAAACACAAACCTTGAACCGCCTTCCTCGCCTGGCTCAACCCATATTTTTCCGCCATGAGCTTCTATAACTTTTTTGGATATAAACAGGCCGAGTCCGGGACCATAAATTCTTCTTGTGCTGCGGTTATCCACTCTATGGAAAAGATCGAAGACTTTTTCTCTCTGATCCAGCGGAATTCCAAGACCCTGATCTTCAAGTATGACTTTTACCAGACTCTCTTCTTCACTAATAATGGAAATTTTAATATCTCCGCCATCAGGTGAGTATTTTATGGCATTTTCAATCAAATGGGTAAGAACAAATTCCATCTGAACCGGATCACCATAAATAGAGCTATGATAGTCAATACCTACCTTAAACTCATGTTTATTTGAAGTCGGTTTATACTTCTCCACCTGTGTTTTTATTATTTTGCCCAAATCATAAGGCTGCATCTTAACTACAAGAGTATTACTGTTCAGTTTCGAAGCTTCAAGCAGGTCATTGATCATTCTGTTGAGATGATCAGTTTCATCACTTATAATTTTAAGAAAATCCTTCATTTCTTCCTTTGAGAAAGAGGCTTTGGGATGCATTAGCGTAGCCACATATCCCTTAACTGAAGTAAGAGGCGTTCTCAGTTCGTGAGACATAGTGTCGATAAAGTCGGAACGGAGTCTTTCAAGTTCCTTGATTTTGGACACATCCCTGAAAACGCTCACAAAAGATTTTTTACTGTTAGGCTGCTGCTGTTCGATTGTGGTTGTGAATTCAAGAATCTTTCTTTCATGAGTAGGTGTAACAACCATATGTTCCGACTGATACGGATACTGCCCCAGATCCTGAGCCGCCTTTAAAAGGCATCCTTTTTTAGAACAGAAAACCTGAGAATCTGATCCTTCGTCCTTCTGTAATCCCATAAAGATCCTTGAGCAGGGTTTACCCACCACTTTATGCGCCTTATAACCGGTTATCAGCTCTGCCGACTGATTAAAAGATGTGATAATTCCCTCATCATCCATAGTCATAACCCCGTCGCTGATAGTGGAAATAATCGCTTCAACCCTCTTCTTCTCTTCTTCCATAGTGCGGTATAGTCTGGCATTTTCAATAGCGATGGAAGCTTCTTTGGCGACTGTGGTGAGAAGCCTTATGCTTCCTTCCACCAGATCTTCGCCATGTTTCAAACCAAGTTCAATTAATCCAAACAGCTTTTCGCCTTTAAACAGAGGGAATAAGCAGTAAGCTCCGATTTCATCTGTCTGAAGTCTGTCTTTAAGCCAGTCTTCTGATTCCACTTCGTGCACAATCAGAGCTTTCAGCGAGTCTTTCACTTCGGTATAAGGCTCTGCATCAAGGGGAAATTCAGGAATAGCATATTTTTTGGGATCAAGGGAAACGACGCATTTGGAAGCTCGTATTTTAGCCACTCCGGAATCATCCAGAATATAGATATTGCAGAATTTTGCATTCAGAACACCCTGAACCTGTTCAACAATATAATTGAGCAGTTCATCTTTATTGCTTATTGATGCAAATGCTTCCGTAACCGAATGAATGGTTCGCAGTTCGAGAACCCGCTTTTCAAGCCTTGCTTTTGTCTTTGAATAGAGGTCTTTATTCTCTTCCACATATTTTTTCAGCTTTTGCCGCATCTCTTCGAAAGACTCGGCAAAAGTATTGATTTCATCGGATGTTTTCTTTACGGGGATTTCCCTGTTGTAATCACCTTTTGCCATCTGTTTGGTGATATCGGTAATCTCCTCGAGAGGCTGTGTGATTCTTCTTGCCATGTAGGCAGAGAGCAGGAAAGCGAAAAGCAGCGCCAGCACCATAGCTCCCGCCAGATTATATAAAAGCCTCTGGGTTGTAAACGACAACTCGGAAACCTTGGTTCTGCTGATCATCTGCCAGCCTGAGTTTTCAATTCTGAAAGACGAAATCAGAAAAGGCTCGTTGTTGATGGTATCAAAATAGTAACCGCTGATTTGGGTGTTATCAAGCCTTGTTCCGGGAGTAACTGACGGGAAAAGATTCTGAAGCGCACCGCTGACGAAAATGACAGTGCCTTTATCATCAACGATATATGTAAATCCGTCCCCTTTCTGTATTATTTCGCCAATACCGGCAAAGGCTGTTTCAAGTGAAATATATACAGAGAGAACTCCTGATTTTTCCTTATCATTCGAATTTTCAACGGGAACCGATATATTTATCCAGGGTTCTCCGTTCTGGAAAAACACCTTTGATTTTGATATCTTTCCGGATAATGCCTGTTCTTTCCACCTGTCATCAAAGTATGACGCCGGACTTCCGGAGTCTTCATCGGATGTAAAAGCATCGAACACAAGTTCGCCTTTTGAATCAAAGAACTTAATTTCCTTAACACCCGACGACACTTTCAGGCTCTGAACGGCAATTTCTTTCTTTGTATCCCCTGTAGCATTTATGAATTCCTGATTGTCAGTAACAACCTGAATAAGATTAACCTGATCTTTCATAAATTTGCCAAGAGTAAAAGAGGCCCTGTGCAACTCTCTCATTTTGGCGCCAACACTGGTGAGAGCTTGTGTAATTGTTTCTCTCCCTATAAAAAACACCAGCATGGTTATAATGAGTGTAGGCACAATAGCCGTCAACACAATCAAGAGTTTTAGTCTTGTTAATATATTCTGCATTTTCATTAATGCAATTTTACCCCTGGCTTATAAAAAATCAGGATTCGATCTTTTCTATAGTGATATGATCATTGGTGTAGATACATATTGATGAAGCTATTTTCAGGGATTCCTTGACAATTTCCTCTGCAGAAAGATTTGAATGCTTGAGAAGCGCCAAAGCTGCAGCTTCGGCATATGAGCTTCCCGACCCTACTGATGCCACATTGTCATCAGGTTCCATAACATCGCCGTTGCCGGAAAGAAGAAGGATGGATTCCTTATCTGCCACAACCATCATAGCTTCGAGCCGGCGGAGCATTTTATCGGTACGCCAGTCTTTGGCAAGTTCGACTGCTGCTCTTTTAAGATTTCCGTTATATTCTTCAAGCTTTGCTTCGAACTTTTCAAAAAGTGTAAGTCCATCTGCAGCAGCTCCTGCAAAACCGCAGATAACTTTTTCGTGATACATGCGGCGGACTTTTTTAGCTGTCTGTTTTATGATTGTTTTATCAAGAGTAACCTGACCGTCTCCTCCGAGAGCAATTTGTTTGTCTTTTTTAACGGCCAGAATAGTAGTTGCGTGGTAGTTGAACATTTACTGTTTCCTCCGGAAAGAATGCGGGTACACCCGGATATCTTATTCTTATTCTTCAAATATGGGAAATTCCTTTTGTCAGGGGCATCAATTGTTGGATCTTTTCGGGATTTACACCATTTTTTTATAGGCGATTCCGATCCATCCGTCCATTTCAATCCTGTCAAATTCTTCAAGCCCAGCTTCCTTAGCAGCTATTTCAAGATCTTTGATTCTTGAATGCTCTGCGGAACCGGTCAGAAAGATTCCGTCATCAGCCACAAAACCTGCGATTTCCTTAATATTGTCTATCAGGAATATAGGAGAAATGTTTACCATTATCAGGTCAAAAATCCGGGTTTCCTCATTTGAAAACAGGGTCTGAAACCCTTCTGAAAGTATGGGGGTAATCATCTGAGGCATATTTGAATATTCAGGGCTCTTCTGAGAAGCAAGCTTAACATTCTCTTCAGTTTCCCTTATTGCAATAGGATCGTTATCCACGGCGTAAATTCTGCCTGCACCGAGCATAGACGCCAGAATCGAGAGAATACCGGAGCCGCATCCCATATCGAGAACTTTCACACCCGGTTTCACATATTTTTCCTCAAGGAGAATTGTAAGCCTGGTTGTGGGATGAAAACCACTGCCAAATGCCATTCTGGGTTCAATTTCAAGCACCAGATCATTTTCTGAAGGTGAATAATCTTCCCATGGCGGCTTAATAACGATTCTGCTGCCGATTTTTTCGATGCTGAAATACTTCTGCCATGTTACAGCCCAGTTTTCATCTTCGATTTCTTTCTGAACAACCTGAACCTGCTGAATATCAAGCAATTTTTTCAGATTTTCGATATTAGGCTCCAGTTCTTCGTAATAAGGGATGTAAACTTTGAGTTTAACGAGATCTCCCTCTTCTTCCTCAGCCCATGTTTTAATTTTCTGAACCATAAGAAGCCCTGTAAGCTGGGGCAGAAAATCCTTTTTGCATGATATGGTCAGTTCAATCCATTTGTTATTCATCAAAATCTCCTGTTATCTGGCTCGCAGATAATCCTTATGTAATTTCTTATAGAGTAATACCATCTCTTCAATGAGGCCTTTTTCCGCCATTGCAGTCTGAAGGTGGCCATGAGCGTGCACAAAAAGCAGATCCGCTTTTGTTTTTGCACCTTCTCCGTCTGACTGAAGCATTGCGGTCTGAGCTTCGTGAGCTACCTTTATCTCTTCCTCAGACTGTTTGAGATGCATCTGAGCTTTTTCGAAATCACCCTCCCGGGCTGCTTTCAAAGCTTCGAAAGCTTCAGCTCTGGCGTTGCCGCCATGTAATATAAGTTCCAGAGATACTTCTTCGAGATCAGGAATTCTTTCCATCATCATTTCCTCCGTTTTCTTCCTCAAGTTCGTTTTCAAGCATTTTCTTATCGTAAGCTCTGAAAAATGGATAGTATATTGCTGTAGAAAGCAGAATCATTGCAAGACACAGTATAATGGCTCTGACATCACCGCCGGTTGAAATATATGCGCCCAATGGAGCGGGAAGAGTCCATGGAGCTGCTATGAACGGTTTTTTCAGCATGTTGAAATAAAAAGCGCCGTATGCCAGAATTCCGCAGGACAATGGAGCCAGAACGAAAGGTATAATCAGAAGCGGATTTGCAACAATAGGCATTCCGAAGAGTAAAGGCTCATTAATATTAAAAAGTCCGGGAACTATGCACATTTTGCCAAGTTGTTTTAAGAATTTCGAGCGGGCAAAGAAAAGAAGCAGAACAACAAGCCCCAGTGTTCCTCCGGAACCGCCTATCCAGACAAACCAGCTATAGAACTGATCCACTGCAATATGCGGTATGGGAAGTCCTTTGGATACAGCATCAGCGTTGGCTGCAATGAGATCAAGCATAATAGGCCTTGCAAAAGGTGAAATGATCGCTACGGGATGTATGCCTGCAAACCAAACCACTGAGTCGATAAAAGTGAGGAGTATAACCGCAAAAAGCGAATCACCCGCAATCACAAATGGCTTGAACATTTTCACCGCATAATCGGGTAAATCTATCTTACAGACATCTCTTATCACCCAGAAAAAAGTTACAAGAATAAAAAGCGGAATGATAGCTTCGAAAGAACGGGCAACGCCATCAGGCACACTGTCGGGCATTGTGAACATCAGCTTGCGGTTTTTAAGGAACCTGATGATTTCCACAATAACCAGCGCCATAACAATAGCAAGAAACAGACCGTCTCTGCCTAAATACTTAAAGGGTATTGCATACCCTGCAGGGTCAAATTTGGTAATATCAGTCACCCAGAAACCGGATGAAGCCTGAGTGATAACTCTGGGAGTGGCAACGGCGAGAAAACAGATTCCCGCGGCGATTGCAGTGGAAATACCTTCCATTCGGTATGAACGGGCTAGTGAATAAGCAACAGCCATACACACATAAAGTCCGATTATCCCGAATGTAAATCTGTATGGAACCATCAGCATATTCTGATAAGGTTTAACCAGATTGGTCAGATAATCTCCGGGTGGGTTGGCGGCAATCAGAAAAAAGCTGCCTATCAATATAAGCGGCAGACAGTGGATAATGCCGTCCCTTACCGACTGAAGATGTCTTTGTCCTCCGACTTTTTCAGTTATCGGTATCAATCTCTGTTCAATAAATTTTGAGAATTTTTCCATTTATCTTATAGCTCCGGGTATTTTTGGATCGAATTTCTGATTTTTGCCGCCCGAATTATTTTCATCTACAACATCACAAGGAGTGGTTGTAATATAGACATTACCCGGTGCAGCAAAATCGCCGGAAGGCGTTTTGGGCTTTGGTATATGTTTATCCCTGGAAACCGTTGGCTGAACAGCAGGGGCAACATCAGTCGGTTTTACATTTTTTTCCGCTCCCTGACTGTCTGTTTCCGAACTTATTGCCTGATTAACGGTATTAAGTTCCGCCGGCTTCTCTTCGTCCTTTTTGACGCATGAAATAAAACAAAATAGCAAAATCAGACAAGTGAAAACCCCAAAAAGTTTTTTCATGAATTCCTCAAAGCCGGTATAATTTGCCGTTTTTTTGTGCAGACCTTTATTCCTGCGGCAAAGGTATCTTCATAAAGATGGTTGTTCCTTTGTTTTCGCCATGACTATCAGCCCAGATGTTTCCGCCATGAGCTTCTATTACTTTCTTTGTAATGGTCAGACCAAAACCGGTACCGCCTTTTCTCCCCTCAGTGTAGCAAATATCAAAAACTCTGTCCAGTTTTTCATGTTTAATGCCCACACCGTTATCCTTTACGGAAATAAGTGCAAAATTCTTATAGATTTTGCTTCCAACTTCAATGACCAGAGTTTTCTTCGAAGGATCCCTGAAAGAAATGGAATTGTTAAACAGATTGGAGAACACCTGTTCCATCCTGATAGGGTCTCCGCTGATCACAGGAAGGGAACCGTTGACGGAAAACTGTACGGAAATATCAGGCGGTTTTGCAATGGTAAATACTTTGTTAACAAGATAATCCAGATTGATATTAATCTTGTCATCTATGACTTTTCCCGCTCTTGATAGTTCAAGAAGTCTGTCTATGAACGATATAAGAGTTTCCGACTGTTTAATAACAATGGGAAACAGCTCGTCGAACATGTTGTGGTTTTCGCTGATAAGCATCAGAAAACCCTTAATTTTGTTCAGTGGGGATTTCAGGTCATGACTTACTATATAAGTAAAATCATTAAGCTCCTGATTCTTCTCTATCAGCTCTTCCTCAGTCCGTTTTTTTCTGGTAATGTCCCTTACGATTGTCTGAATAATCCCCTTCTCCCGGCTTACCACACATGAACTTATTTCAACATCAATAACGGATCCGTCTTCAACCTTAAACCGATCTTCAAAAATATGGCTTCCCATCTCCATGATATCAGGAAATCTGCGGGGTTCTTTTTCTTCTTTAGCCACATAAAAGAAATCATCCATCTTTGATGCACAAATCTGCTTCAGGGTGGCATGAAGCATTTCGCATCCTTTGGCGTTAACTTCAATTACACTGCCTTCCGGATTGTGGATAAAAATAGCATCGTTGGAATATTCGAAAAGTGAACGGAACCTTTCTTCACTTTCTCTGAGAGCTTCCTCGGCGATTAGCTTCTCATCCTGTATCTTTTTATGATTTATCGCTCTTTCGATAACCGAAGGCAGAATCTCAAGATAGTTGATATCCGAGTCCTTAATAACATAATCGCTGGCTCCCAGCTTCATAGCGTCAACAGCAATCTGAACATCTGACATACCTGTAACCATAATTATGGGAGGGTTTTTCTCCTCTTCCTGTTTCAGGATTTTCAGAACATCTATACCATTGAGGCAAGGCATTTTATAATCAAGAATCAGAACATCATAAGTGTTCCGGCCAAATTTTTCGAGGCCTTCTTTACCGTCATAAGCAAGCTCAACCCTGAAGCCCTGACGCTCAAGTCTGACTTTGAGGAGTCTTGCATACCCCTCGTCGTCTTCCATATATAAAATGCGTAAACCGCTCGGTTTTTGCATAAATCACCTGTATTTTTCTTTTTTTGGAATTGCTACAATTTTTAGAAACAACCCAAGGCTTTTTATTGCTTCAGTAAACTTATCATAATCAACGGGTTTGGTGATGTATACATTGCATCCCAGATTGTAGCAACGGGATACTTCATAGGGATTGTCCGTTGTAGTAAGAATGATTACAGGGTAATGGCAGGATCTTTCATCACCTTTCATCCGTTTCAATACCTCATAACCATCTAATACAGGAAGATTGAGATCCAACAGAATCAAATAGCACCCATTTTCCTGCATTCCTTCGTATTCGCCTTCACGGAATATAAAATCGAGCGCCTTCTGACCATTATCAAGTATGATTATTTTATTCGAAATGCTGGATCTTCTGAGATTCTTTTCGACCAGCTTGGCATGTCCGGGGTTATCTTCAACAAGAAGGATCGTCAGTGAAGTTTCTTCAAACATTAGGACCTCCGTCAGCTATCTTTTTTGATATGGTGAATGAAAATGTCGATCCTTTACCAGGTTCTGATTCGCACCATATCTTACCGCCATGTCTCTTTACAAGAGTTCTGGCATATGCCATTCCCATGCCTTCACCAGGGACATCCCTTTTTCCAGCCCGGCCAAAAAGTTCAAAAACTTTTTCCATTTCATGCCCGGCGATTCCTCTGCCGTTATCCTTTACATGAAATGTTACCTGTTCTTCGTCATTTTCACAGCTTACTTCTATCATACCAGGTTTGTCAGGTTCCAGATATTTCACTGCATTACCAAGTATATTCCCGAATATCTGCTCCACAGAAGTCCTGTCTGCTATTATCGAAGTCAGTTTATCAACTTTTACCGTTATTCCCTGAGTTTCTATCCTATGTTTCAATGAATCGAGAAGCAGCGACACAAGCTGGTTCATGTCTATTTTTTCAAAATAGAGCTCTCTGCGCCCCAGCCTTGACAGCTTCAGGATTGCATTTATCATACTATCCATTCTGGATACTGAATTGTTTATAAACGAAAGCGCTTCAGGAATATCTGATTCTATAGATGTTTTAAGCTCTTCCTGCTCATCGGGGTCCAAACCTGCGAGGAATTTGCCGGAAAGCCCCTGAATCGTGTTAACTGCAAACTGCAGTTCTCCGGCAAAACCTTTAAGATTTACAAGAGGAGCACGCAAATCGTGTGATACCAGATAGGCAAAACGCTTTATTTCCTCATTGGCGGATTCAATTTCGGCAGTTTTGTCTTTAAGAAGAAGATTTCGATGAATCAGTTCTTCCTCTATTTTTTTACGGATTGAAATCTCTCTCTGAAACTGTTCATTGGTTCTCTGAAGTTTCTGTGTTCTCTCTCTTACGAGATCTTCAAGACTTTCCTGATAATTACGCAGTTGTTCCTCAATTTCTTTCTGCTCGGTAATATCTCTGAAAAACCATACTCTGCCGTAATAAACTCCATCAGAACTGGTGACGGGTGAACTGTAACGATCAAGAATTCTACCGTCTTTAAGTTTGTTTATAGCTCTGTGTTTTTCATCAGGATGTGCGGACAGATATTCGATCTGAGTTCTGAATCGCTCAGGTTCATCCAGTTTTTCAGAAATCAGATAAAAAATATCTCCGTTTGAATTAAGCTCAGGGGCATCTTCCTTCAAATGCCATATTTCAAGAAATCTCCTGTTGTAAGACAATACTTTTCCCGATGGGGTTACTACAAGAATGCCGTCAAGAGCAATATCATAAACGCTTTCTATAAGCGATTTCTGATATCTTAATTGCTCTTCAATAATTTTACGCTCGGAAATTTCCTGAACAAGTTCTGCGGTTCTTTCGTTAACAAGCTTTTCAAGCTGTTCGTTATACTGCTCCCTTTCCTTTTCTATAAGCTTCTTCTCTGTTATATTTCTGATAATCGTAATAAGTTGGTTTTTTGGAAGTTTGACTATCCGGGCTTCATAAAATTTTTCTTTTCCGCCCATTTCAAGCGAATACTCAAGGCTCTGAACAGACTGGCTTTCAAGGGTCTTTTCGATTGCTTTCTGAAATTTTCTTCCTATATTGCCGATTCTGAGCTCCTGCACCCTTTTACCCAGAAACCCGCTTGCCGGCAGCAGCAAATCTTCTTCGCTTGCAGCTATATAATCTATAATTTTCCCGCTATAATCCAGCACAAAAAACAGATCAGGAAAAGCTTTGAAAATCGCCCTCATCTCAAGATTAGCCTGAAGAAGTTCTCTGGAACTAAGTTCAAGAGATCTTTCAAGCATTTCCCGGTCTTCATCAGCCTGAAAGTAAGCATCATTAACGGCGTCAATGAACTTTGCAAAACAATCAGGTATGTTTTCCTTCTCACCTAAATATTTATGAAGTTGTCGTTTTAAAAGTTTGTGAATAACAGCCATCCTATCGCTCTGAAAAAGTAGTAATAGTCATTGTCTGATTATGGAGCTCAGACTTACTTCCCGGATCAAAAGGACAAATCTCCCCATAAGAATAAAACCCGGCAATAACCGTTTCATTGCCAAAAACTGACTGAACTCCTTCAATTTCTTCCTCAACTCTTTGTTTGAGAACCATTTTTCTTCCCACACAGCTTATAAGCAAAGCAAATTCCGGATTCGGATTGCCGGCAATTGTGCAGATTTCCGCCGCTTCCACTGCTCCATCCACAAGCCTGTCGAAGTTTGCTTTCATCAACCTGCCGTAAACTCCCTGAGGTATGTCTCCGGCAAAGGTAAGAGCCTGGGTTTTCTCATCAATACCAAGAATCGTACGAACCACTCCATACTCATTCTCTTCATCCTTATGCAGACGCAGGGGGAATAAAATACCGGTTGCCGGTAAGCCTGATGCTCTGTCTCCGAGATATTCCTTATACAAATCAAGGGCTGATCTGCCATCAAGTTCATAAAGTACATTGTTTTCAGATCTTGTAATCATTCTCACAGGCCCGAAGGGATCCCAGCCTCCCCTTGAACCATAACCTATTTTAATCTTATCGCCATAAAAACCTAAAGCTGATATTACACCTGTTTTAGGTTCATTTTCACTCATCACATAAGTTTTTTTGAAATTGCCGCTATCTCCCGACAATCCACCGGTAACAACAATATCCTCGGGAAGAGCGCTGTAAAGACCCTTTACCAGAGCATCACCGTTCACATGTATTCCATCTGATAAAACAAGGATATGCCTTAGTCCTTTTTGTTCAAATTTACCTGCAAGTTTTTCACCGGCGCTTCTACTCTCGGAATAGTCGGAAATTTCTATAGACGCTGTGGCTATGGAAGTATGTTCAAACTTAATTCCGGTAGCGATAAGCGTATTGTCAAAAATCCGGTTTCCTGCAATTTCTCCTGCAGTAGAACACCCAAAGAGAAGAGCTCCTGGATATACCTTTTTTACTCCGGCTAAATTAACTTCATCAACGAATGCATTTTCCGTACCAAACAGAAAGACCACATCCGGTTTGATTTTTCCAATTTCTTTCTCAAAGTTTTCGATAACCCCATTCTGGCAAAGGAATTGTTCTATCTGCATAGATACCCCTTATTTTTATATTTTCATAGCGATTCGGACTTATGTTTAATATTCAAAATGCGTAGTGACATTCCTTCAATTTTATATATGTTTCACTTTATCAATGTTCAGGTATTTACATATCAGTGAGAATCTTCCGTGATATAAATTCAAACCGAAATAAAACAAGCCGGCTGTTACACCGGCTCGTTTTAATCAAAAATGTCTATTGATTAATAGTCCATTCCGCCCATTCCGGGGTGGCCATGGCCCATCATCTTGTCTTCTTTTTTCTCGGGCTTTTCGCATACGAGGGTCTCTGTTGTGAGAACCATTGCTGCGATTGAAGCTGCATTCTGCATTGCTGAACGGCTGACCTTTACGGGGTCAACGATTCCTCTTGAGAACATATTTACATATTCTCCGCTGACTGCATCATAGCCCCAGCCTTTTTCGAGGGTCTTTACTTTTTCAACCACGATTGAACCTTCGCGTCCGGCATTGTTGCCGATCTGACGGAGGGGTTCTTCAAGGGATTTTACAATGATGTTCTTACCGATTGCTTCATCACCGGTGAGTTCGAGTTTTTCGATCTCTGCAATGATGTTGATGAAGGTGGTGCCGCCGCCGGCTACGATTCCCTCTTCTACTGCTGCTCTTGTTGCTGAGAGGGCATCCTCCATACGGTGTTTCTTTTCTTTAAGCTCGGTTTCGGTGGCTGCGCCGACTTTAATCACTGCTACGCCGCCTACGAGTTTGGCTTTTCTTTCCTGAAGTTTTTCACGATCGAAATCTGACTCGGTCTCTTCGATTGCTCTGGTGATCTGGTCGATGCGGGCTTTCACATCTTCTTCTGAGCCTCTGCCTTCGATAATGGTGGTTTCTTCTTTTGAAACCTTTACCTGGCGTGCTCTGCCGAGCATTTCGAGGGTAACCTTTTCGAGCTTAATTCCCAGTTCTTCTGATACTACTTCGCCGCCGGTGAGGATGGCGATGTCTTTAAGCATCTCTTTTCTTCTGTCGCCGAATCCGGGAGCCTTTACAGCTACGCAGTTGAATGAACCGCGGAGTTTGTTGACTACCATTGTTGCGAGGGCTTCGCCTTCGACATCTTCAGCGATGATTACGAGGGGTTTCTGAACCTGGACGATCTTCTCGAGTACGGGAAGAATGTCGGCGATTGCAGATATTTTCTTTTCGCTGATAAGGATGAAAGGCTCGTCAAGGATGGCTTCCATTCTCTCTGCATCTGTTACCATGTAAGGTGAAATGTAGCCTTTGTCAAACTGCATACCTTCTACATGTTCCAGAACTGTTGCCATTGTCTTTGATTCTTCAACGGTGATGACTCCGTCTTTGCCTACTTTTTCCATTGCTTCGGCAATCATGTCGCCAATCATTCTGTCGTTGTTGGCTGCGATTGAAGCTACTTCGGCGATTGTTTCGCGTGTTTCCACGGGTACGCTGAGTTTCTTAATCTCTTCCACTGCTTTTTCAATGGTTCTCTCGATGCCTCTTTTGATGAACATCGGGTTGGCTCCGCCGGTGACATTTCTCATTCCCTCTTTAATCATTGCCTGGGCGAGAACTGTTGCGGTTGTTGTGCCGTCGCCTGCGATATCGTTGGTTTTTGATGCGACTTCACGGAGAAGCTGGGCGCCCATATTCTCGAGGGGATCGTCCAGTTCGATTTCTTTGGCGATGGTTACGCCGTCATTGGTGATTGTGGGTGAACCGAATTTTTTGTCAAGGATTACATTTCTTCCACGGGGTCCGAGTGTTACTCTTACGGCATTGGCGAGTTTTTCGCATCCGTTGAGCAGTGCTTTTCTTGCATCTTCGCTGTAAACAAGCATTTTACCAGCCATGGTACATCCTCCTGAATATTTGAACTTTCGTAATTTTCGTTAATTAGCCACAAATGGCAAGGACTTCACTCTGTTTGATGAAGAGATATTCTTCGCCTTCATACTTTATCTCTGTTCCGGAATATTTTCCGTAGAGAATAATGTCGCCGGCTTTTACTTCCATCTCAATGAGCTTGCCGTCGTCTGTTACTTTGCCTTTTCCCACAGCTACTACTTCGCCTTTCTGGGGCTTTTCTTTTGCTGAATCGGGAAGAATGATTCCGCCCTTTGTTTTTTCCTCTGAAGCCAGAGGCTTAACCAGAATGCGGTCTCCAATGGGGGTGAGGTTAACTGTTGAAGTTGACATGTACATCCTCCTTCTTTATGTTTATTAATTAATTACTTTTTCACTTTTAGCACTCTCAGGTCGAGAGCGCTAACACAAATTATAATAATATGCTCTTCATAGCTTGTCAAGAGGGGGAATTTATGATTTTTATCATTTCCTCATGAAGGTTTTATTTAAAACAGATGGAATTTCCGAAATATCTCCGTTTTTTAATCTCAAGTAAAGGAGGGAATACATGCCAAAAGCAGTTGTAATAGATAAAAAAGCGGCAAAGAAGCCTGTTTTTGATAACAAGCCTTTACCGCTCAATATAGTAAAATCCGATGTACTCAGTGCTGAAATCGCCGGCAACAAGTTGATTGTGCGCTGGGAAGACAGCCTGCATTCTCAGGTCAATTACCTGGATGAAGATCTGTTTCTGATTCTTGCTGACTCAAAAAATGGAAGCACAGCAAGACAGGAAAGGATCAACTTCCTGGCGGAAAAAGAGATGGATATACCCTTTGGCGGGGAATACATTCTCAAACTCGCCGTATTGGAAAAATTTCATGTAGGAATTGCCACTACATCAGAATATGTACCGCCGCTGACTTTCATACCGGAAGGAATCAACCGGTATCTCATCGCATGGGGCGAACTGGACTGGAACCACATTCGCACTGAAGTCGAAAGAGAGCAGAGAGTCAACTGGGATCAACAGGTTGATGTTGTTCTCAAAATAGAACGCTTCGAAGGGGATAGCCAGACTCCCATCGAGGAATGGCGTTATCCCGGAATGAAAGACATGGACATTGTGGGAGGCAAGATCAAAGAGATCACTCTTCTTGCAGTCCGCAAAAGCGATCGTTCCGTTCTCAAGGAAATCTTCAGGGTTTATGCTATGCCCGGAAAAGAAAAACGGGTAATAGACGAAATTAAAGTGAAACCCTGTGAAAAATCTGCAAGTCTCGAACTCGTCAGAGAAGTTCACGAGACTGATACAAACCACCTGACTGCTAAATGGGAAATTCCTGACAGCAGCTGGAAAAAGGTTGAAAAGGCTATAAAGGAAACGGAGAAAAAGGTTGAGGATTTCGATGTAGTTCTCAAACTATTCTATAAAGCCGGGGAAGATTGGCACGAATTTAACCCCATGCTTTATAAAAAGACATTTGGAACCGGCAACTGGTTCTTCGGAAATATCCCCGGTGGAACAACTTATCAGGCAAAACTGGTAATGGTTGACAGAGAAACCAAAGAGGAGCTTGCTGCTCCCCTGCTTGTTTCTCAGGAAATCTATTTCCCGAGGAAAGAGAATTCCGTTACTCTTCTCCCCATAGATGACAAGCGCATTTTTGCATACTGGCATCTCAACAGGGATGAAGTTTACAAAACCATGAAGGAAAAACATGATGCGGAGCCGGGAAGCATAAAAGCTTATATACGCTTCTATCATGATTATGCCGGCGGTCTTCACCACCACGCTCATCTTGATAGAGAAATCAGCATAGATTATGCGGATAATTTCTATCTCGCTGTGGATTCCGACAGAGTTTACAGAGCACAGATCGTGGCAATAGCCGACGGCTGGAAGACCGAGTTCATTACCGGTGTTTCAAATCCCGTTCAGACTAACAGAATCAGACCCGGAAATGCCCATATTAATTATACCGGATTCAGACAGCCTCAGGATCATCCAACCAACAGAAGGATTGATTCTGCATGGAATACTGCCGGATATTCACAGGGCAAACTGATCATGCACCTCCACGCACACCTTCCCTTTGTGTGGGAAAGAATCAACTACGGAACTTCAGGATACTGGAGACCGGGCGGATATGTGGAGGAATGGTATCACGAAGCAATGCGGGAAACCTATGTGCCTCTCGTGAGGATTTTTGATCAGCTCATTTCCGAGGGTGTTGATTTTAAAATATCAATAGATATTTCCCCCACCCTTTCCAATATGATGAGAAACCCTGTCCTTCAGGAAGAGTTCCTCAATTATGTTGACAGTCTCATCGCTCTTGCAAAAACCGAGATCGAAAGGACTTCAAGGGAAGAACCCTGGTATAACTACGCAGCGAAAATGCACCTGCGCGAGTTTATGAGCTCCAAGGCTACATTCCTGAAATACGGAAGAGACCTGACCAAAGCATTTAAGAAATTCCAGGATATGGGAAAACTGGAAATTCTCACCTGCGGAGCAACCCATGGATTCCTCCCGCTTATGGGCAGCAAACATATCGAAGCAATAAGGGGTCAGATTAAGACCGCTGTTCTCGATTACGAAAATACATTTGGCAGAAAACCCTACGGCATTTGGCTTCCTGAGTGTGCTTACACACCCGGAATCGAACATGTGCTTCAGGAATTCGGTATAAGGTATTTCTTCAGCGAAACCCACACCATTATGCTCGGCGATTCACAGAATGAATTCGGCGTTCACGCACCGGTTTATGTCCGTGGTTCTGAAGTTGCAGTATTTGCAAGGGATCCCGAAACGGGCAAACAGGTCTGGAGCGGTGATGAAGGCTATCCGGGTGATCCCGACTATCTCGAATTCCACCTCAGAGGGGGCCCGCTTAAATACAACCGTATCACTGACAGAAGAGGCACTTACAAACAGCCTTACGTACCGGAATGGGCGGAAGCAAAGGCAGCCTCTCATGCCAATCACTTTATGCAGAATCGTAACTTCCGTTTCGATTACATCAAAAACTGGTTCTGGAAAAAACCTGTTGTTGTTGCTACTTACGATGCCGAGCTTTTCGGACATCACTGGTATGAAGGACCTCGTTTCCTTTATTACCTCCTTAAGAAGCTCCACTTCGATCAGAATCAGACTGAGCTGACAACCGGAAGCCATTATCTGGCAGAGTACAACTACAATCAGGAATTGTACCCCACACCTTCATCATGGGGTGATAAGGGCACTTTCGACAAGTGGATGTACGGTTCGGTTTCGTGGATGTATCGTCACATGAATGATGCTGTTGCGGAGATGATTAATCTTTCGTCCTGGGGAAAAGAGAGGGAGCTTCATTATGCAACCTCATCGGATCCGGGCGTCAGAATGCTCTCCCAGATGGCTCGTGAACTTCTGCTTGCCCAGAACAGCGATGCAGGGTTTAACATAAGCAACGGACACTTCATCGACAGGATGAAGGATATGTTCTTTGTAAACCTCAACAACTTCTGGAAACTTGCCAACATGTTCGTTACATATATGAACACAGGTGAGTTTGACGAAGTAACGCTTCGTAAGATGGAAAGATCCGAGAATATATTCCCGGTAATCGATCCGTTTGTTTATGCAGGAAGATAATTATGGATATACAGGGGGGGATTATTTCCCCCCTTTTTTATTATGTTAAAAAAACTCAAAGATGAATTCAGGATATTAGTTCTTGCATGTAAGGATCCGAGGATGCCTCTGGTTGCAAAAATCCTTGCCGGTTTTGTTGTTGCCTATGCATTATCCCCAATAGATCTGATACCGGACTTCATACCAATCCTCGGACAGCTTGATGATCTTATTATTGTGCCTCTGGGAATTTTTATAGTAATGAAAATGATTCCAGAGGATTTGAGAAAAGAACTTCAGGAAAAGATAACAGAGGAAGAACAGGAAAAGAAAGTATAAGAAGGAGCGGTGAAGGACTGAAATGTGCCCCCAATGCCTTTGAATTAGAAAATCCACTCCAATTCCCAGCCAAATAATCTTGTTTTTCAAGTAAGGAGGTTCGGATGAAACCTCGCTTTTCCAAAAAAGCGTGGTCTCCTCTGACGGTCCCCAAACCCCATCGGTCCTAATCCCCCCGGTCGGTCCCCCAATTCCAAAAGTTTTGGGATGGAGGTCCGGAGGAAACTTTTTTCAAAAAGTTTTCTCTGGGAGCTGGGCAAACAGATACAATTCTCGTGAGCGATTAGGTAAATCAATGCTATAATTCATGGGCATTGGGAAAGAGCCAATGTGCTCTCCCGCAACAGCCTCCAACAAACCGCCAGAAAACCTCATAACCAAAAGACTTCACCAGCGACTGTCGAATCGCAGGCATCCTCACCTGCCATGGGCTCCAAAACCTCCCGCCAACCGTCGGCGAACCCCATAACCACAAGCTTTCTCCGACCTCACCGAATCGCAGGATCTACCAGTCATCAAGTCAATGTTTTTTTATTTTTTCATCTTTTCTTCAGGGAATCTGCCGTTTACCTGATAAAAATGAATTTTATCCTTAACTTTTTCGGACGAATTTGAACCGGGTTCCAGTTTTAAAAACTCAAGATAATATTTAAGCGCATTTTCCCTGTCGCCCCTGTCTTCATAAATAGAACCCAGCGACATATATGCAAGGGGAACCGACGGATTATTCTCAATCACCATTTCCCAGTATTTTTTGCTTTCATCAAGCTTTCCGTCTTCCAGATACATATTTGCAAGGTTTATAAGCGGAGCTAAATTATTTGAATTCAGCTTGTATGCATCAAGCCAATTTTTTTCAGCTTTTTCCGGATTATCCACTCCCATGCGGTAAGAGACGCCTGCAAACAGATTGAACATAGCTCTGGTATCAGGGTTGATATTATTCAAATCAGGAATAGGTTCAAAGTTAAAAATCTTCCTGTCAGGCAGGTAATACGCTATAAAAGCTGCACGATTGCTGTATTTCTTCAGGATTTCGGCATTTCTCTCAGGTTCAAGAAATAACAGAACCAAGTGTTTGTTCTTTTCCGGCGGCGAAAAATTCCGGGTATATGTTTTCACTCTGTTTTCAGGAGAACCGACAATAAAGGCAATAACATCCTTACCTGTTGCAGCTCTCAGCTCATTCAGTTTTTTTTCAGTTACAACAGTCAGGCTTCCATTTAACTGTTGGTTTAAAAACGGCAGAAATACTGCATAGGAAGCAAAAAATGAATAAATCAGAATCCCAATAAGAAACGCCATTCTTACTGAAGAAGGATAAACCAACCTGCTGCCTGCCTTCTCGAAGAAAAATGATATGCCATACCCGGCAACAGGCAACAGAAACAGAAATCCTGAAAAAAGGTATCTTGGACCATATTCATAATTTCCCACAGTGTACCAGCCAAAGTAGAAAATATTGTAAACAAGACAGAAAAACAGGAAATAGAACACATGTTTCTTTTCTTTGCCATATAAACTATAGATGACAGACAAAAGCAAAAGCGGAGCACCCCAGATCAGTAGTCTGGTTGTATCATAGAAAAGATTCCACAAAGCTTTGTAAATGTTATGACCATAAGCGCCAAATCCCCACACTTCCTTTTTTTCGTACATCTGGAAGGCAAACCTGAAATAATCTCCTGTCTGAACTTTATTGACCAGCATAAGCACCAGCATACCTATACCGCTGAACAGAATAACCAGAAGGAAATTTTTTATAACAACAGCTCTTTGCTCACTTTTGATAAGCTCCGCCAAAACAACCACTGTCAGCGCCAACCCGAGAAGAATGGAATCCACAGGCCTGATAAGAAGCCCCAGCGACAGAAAACAACCACCGAGGCATGCATATCTAAAATTCTCTCTTTTTACCGACAGCCAGAAAAAGTAATACGCTCCGATAAGGGAGCATCCCAGAGTAATATGTGGCTGAAAGGCAGCTGCTCCATTCAGGAAGAAAAACGGTGATAAAACCGCCATCAGAACAGCAAGTATTCCACTTCGTCTTCCAAAAAGCAGATCAGTTAGAAGATAAATAAAAAGAAGGGTCAGCGCCGCAAAAACCGGATTTACAAGCCATGGAGCATTAAACAGCATACCGGCTGCAAGTAGAAGCGGGAAGCCTATTGTATATTTTGCAAACCATTTTCCATTTTTTATAATAATATTTTCACATTGGAAAAAATCGGAGTTTTCAGGCTGAGGTGCAAAAAGTCTGAATGTTTTGAGCACATCACCCTGAAAACTGTAGGCAAACTCATCTGTAGAAACCGGAATGCCTCCAAGATAAACAAAAAAGACTGCAGTCATTAAAGCAATCAATAATAATGCGCCGGCAAGTTTTACAACTTTCTTTTTTCCGGAATAGAAATTTCTGATAAAGGATTCAACAGGAACAGACCAACCGGTTTTTTCAAAGAAAATTATCAACAGAAAAATGCCCAAACCAAGCAATAATTCCGCAATAATAAAACCCGGCAGAAACTGCTCCCTGAAGATATGGGAAACAACAGTAATGAGTAGTTCTTTGTGATTTGTATAACCCTGAAATATACTTACCGCAGAAAAAACTATAGTTCCCACATTAAGAAAAAACAGAGAGTATTTATTTCTCAGATAAATGCATATACCCATAAGAAATAAAAATAAAATAAGAAAAGGCAAAGCTTTTAATTTGTTGTAACGACTGCTGCTCATAATCCTCCATCCAGAAAAAACATTTTAACTGTAAACTCCCTGAAGCAGATCAACTACAGGAGGTTCGGGTAAAGATGACGCCCACTGAAAGGCATCTCTTACTTCGTTGAAAACTGATTCTCTGATGCCATTCACTTCTTCTTCCGTTGCAATGGAATTTTCCGTCATCGCTGCTGCAAGAACTTCTATAGGATCCCTGCTCCGCCAGATGTTTTCTTCTTCCCTTGTTCTGTATAATCTCTGATCAGACTTGGAATGGCCATGAAATCTGTATGTTTCAGCTTCAATCAAAGTAGGTCCTTCACCGTTTCTTGCTCTTCTAAGTGCTTCATTCATTACTTCTTCAACTTTAAAAGGATCCATACCATCGACTGTAACTCCCGGCATGGAATAGGCTGCGGCTCTTTCACTTATATGTGCCACTGTGGTTGATTTTTTAACATGAATACTCATAGCATATAAATTGTTTTCACATACATAAACCACAGGCAGTTTATATAATGAAGCAAAATTCAGTGATTCGTGGAAGTATCCGGAATTTGTGGCACCGTCGCCAAAAAATGAAACGGCAACCCTTTTTTCCCCTTTCATCTTAAAGGACAACGCCGAACCGGTGGCGATAGGTATAAAACCGCCGGTAATACCGTTGGTGCCGAGAAAACCCACATTCAGATCCGACAGATGCTGTGTGCCTCCCCTGCCTCTGCACATCCCCTCATCTTTTCCCAAAAGTTCCGCAGCAAGCTGCCTGATGTTTACACCTTTTGCGATGGCATGTCCATGCCCTCTGTGGGTGGAAGCAACATAATCATCAGTCTGCAAAGGATAACAAGCTCCTGCAGCCACAGCTTCCTGACCGGCATAAAGATGGGTAGTTCCAAAAATCTGCCCCCGGGCAAAAAGATTATTTATTTCCTCCTCCACCCTGCGGATTGCTATCATTGTTCTGAGCATCCACCAGAGTTTCTCCGGGTTTTGATTCCGAATGTTCATTTTCACCAGTTCCCTTTCCTGACGGTTTTATCTTGAAAAGATCCGTTGTGGGAGCATATACACCGGTGCCCCGCAGGATAGTTCCGAATGTTTCGTAAATAATCTTAAAATCCAGTATCAGTGAATAATTATCCACATACCATACATCATATTCTATTCTTTCATTCCAGGAAAGAAGGTTCCTTCCCCTTACTGTTGCCAGTCCTGTCATACCGGGCTGAACTTCAAGCCTTCTCCTCTGGAAATCATCATACTGATCAACCTGATATTTAAGTGTGGGTCTTGGTCCCACAAGGCTCATCTCGCCTTTGAGCACATTTAAAAGCTGCGGAAATTCGTCTATACTCCAGCGGCGTAGAAAATTTCCCGATTTGGTGATTCTGTCGTCGCCTTCGAGAATTTCATAACCAAGCCCTTTTTTTACCGCATCAACAATCATGGTGCGGAATTTATAAATATTAAAAAGTCTGCCGTCCTTCCCCACTCTTTCCTGAAGGAAAAAAATGGGTCCCTTTGATTCAAGTTTAACCGCAATAGCGCAAGCAATAAGCAAAGGCGAAATTATAAAAAGTATTATCAGGGATAATACAATATCGATAAGCCTTTTCATAAATCTTCTGAAAGGAGTCAATTCTTCTTCACCGCATTTTCATAAACTTCGAGGGTTTCCATGGCACATTTTTCCCACGAAAAAAACCTCGATCTTTCCTTTGCCCTTGCACTATATTCGGAATAAAGCTCATCATCGGTCATAAGCCTGAGGATGTGGGCTGCAAATGCTTTTTTGTCCGAAGGATCCTCCAGAATGCCTCCTTCACCCACTACTTCAGGGAGTGAAGTTCTGTTGGAGCATACCACCGGACACCCGAAAGACATTGCTTCAAGAGGCGGCAGTCCGAATCCCTCAAAGAACGAAGGGAAAGCAAAAACCCTTGCATTTTCATAGATGATTCCAAGTTCATCATCTTCGAGATAATTAATTCTGATTATATCATTTTTATAGGGAGAAGCAGAAATTTTAGCTTCCAGCTCCTCGCTTGTTTTCGAACCTATAACAAGGGAAAACTCCTTGGGAGATCCTGCCCGGGCCATTTCAAACATCGAGATCAGACCTGTCAGGTTCTTATGAGGCCTCGGATTGGCAAGACAAAACACATAAGGCTTCTTCAGCCTGAACTTCCTGCTCACTTCCTTCCAGGTTATTTCGTCCGACTGCGAAATAGATGTGGAAGCATGTATAACCCTGATTTTATCTTCAGGACACCCCATGTACTTAACAACATCTTCTTTGGTATATTCTGCATCGGTAATAACCGCCTGAGAGTACCCGATAGCATTTCTCAGAACATAATTGCAGTACATCCTGTGGAACATACTTCCTTCGTGATAAGGTATCAAATCGTGGACGGTTATAACTGTGGGCACAGTTTTGAATGGCGGAACGGAAATTGAAGGAGCATGAAAAAGATCCGCCTTTGATTTTTTCAGAATCGACGGTATTTCCAGAAACTCCATAGGATGAAAGGGCCTTGACTTAGCCTCTATAAAATCAAAACGCCCGGCAAGCCCAAGTTTTTTGAGCGTGCCGGGATTATTTGTGATCAGCGAAACATTATGAGGTATGTATCTGTCGTTGAATACCTTCAGTATCTCATACAAATACCTGGCTATCCCATGCAGCCTGTCGTAAATCATCCGGGTATCAATGATAATATTCAAACTGCATCAAACCTTCTGGCGCCAGTAATTTAAAATATCTTCAAGAGTTTTTTCCAGTGGAATTTCAGGTTCCCATCCGGTAACTTTCTTAAACTTGCTGCAATCGCCGTAAATAGCGGGCGCATCATAGGGCCTGAATCTGGATGAGTCTTCCTGAACTTTTGTCTCCACATTTGATAAACCAAGAAGAATATCAAGTATCTGTCTGATACTGACAACTCTGCCTGAGCAGATGTTAAAGACTTCACCGGGAGGGCATTTCTTGATCATAAGCCAGTAAGCTTTTACCATATCCCTAACATCAGTGTAATCTCTTTTTGCCTCAAGATTGCCTACCTGAATAACGGGCTCCTGTTTACCTTTTTCGATCATTGCAATCTGGCGGGCGAAATTTGATTCCACAAAGTTAACTTCACGGCGGGGTCCGGTATGGTTAAATGATCTTGCCCTGTAGATGTTAAGGTGGTAGCTCATCTGATACTGATAAGCTGCCATATCCTGAACAACCTTACTCACAGCATAAGGGCTGAGGGGACGGTAAAGAGTATGTTCATCAGCAGGAAGTTCAGATTCTTCCATCAGCCCGTATTCCTCACTGGAACCGGGGATCAGAATCTTACACTCAGGAGCGTATTCCCGCAGAGCTTCGAAAAAGTTGACTTCTCCAATAATATTAGTATTCAGGGTTTCTCTCGGAGCATGCCAGGATGTAAACACTGAAGACTGAGATGCCATATGGAATAAAATATCAGGCTGAATATCCCTGATAAGGCGGCGGACCGATACGGCGTCCCTGATATCGCAATCCATCAGGGTTACTTTTGTTTTGAAATTATTAATATGATCCATCCGGCTGCGCCACCGGTATGTTCCGAAAATTTGAGCTTTGGGTTCGTGCTCAAGCAGATATTCGGCAATATAGCTGCCCACCAGGCCAGTAATCCCGGCGACCAATACTTTCATTATTTCACCTCTATTGGGGATAATTTCTCCAGTAGTTCAACAGATCTTCCAGTGTTTGTTCAAATGGAATCTCAGGTTTCCAGCCTGTCAGACTGTTCAGTTTGCTGTAATCTCCAAGAAGAAGCTGCACATCTGAAGGTCTCAGCCTTGCCGGATCGGTCTTTATTTCAATCTTAACATGAGATTTCGAAAGAAGAATATCGAGAATCTCTTTTATCGAATATGCATTGTTTGAGCAGATATTGTAAACTTCACCCGGATTTGCGTTTTCGATAGCCAGATCGTAGGCTTTCACAACATCCCTGACATCGGTAAAATCTCTCTGGGCATCAAGGTTCCCCACCATAACAACAGGTTCTGCCTTACCCATTTCGATATCAACTATCTGCTTTGCAAAATTGGATTCCACAAAAACATCGCCCCTCCGGGGTCCCGAGTGGTTGAATGCCCTTGTCCTTATCAGGTGGAATCCGTAGCTCTTATAATACTGATACGCCAGCATATCCTGCCCTACCTTGCTCACAGCATAAGGGCTGAGAGGACGTAGGGGATTGGTTTCTTTTATGGGAGTCTCTTCGGGTTTTACAAGCCCGTATTCCTCTGAAGAACCTGCTATCTGAACTCTGCAGTTAAGATTCAGCTCTTTCATTGCTTCGAGAATGTTAACCTGTCCGATGATATTGTTGCTGATTGTATCTGCAGGTGCATGCCATGAAGACAGCACATAACTCTGAGCAGCAAGATGGAAAATTCGATCAGGTTTAACCTGCTCCATCATTGATCTCACAGAGCCGCTATCGAGAAGATCGCACTCAACCATCTTAACCTTATCTTTGATCTGGTTGAGGTTTTCAGTTCTGCTTCTCCAGCGGTATATTCCAAAAATTTCATTATCTTCATTTTTCTGCAGAAGATATTCGGCAAGATGGCTGCCGACAAAACCAGTTATTCCAGTAATAAGAATCCTCAAGAAAATGCTCCTTTCAGAAATCACAGAGCCTTAAATGTATGATTTTCAGATTCTATGTAAAACAATTATTTTCCTTCATCATTATTCAACGAAAATATCCTTAAACGATGTAACTTTTTCCGGGTTTTCGCAGTCTTTATATTATCAGCGCTGAAATACATATCAATTATCATAGATAATAATTATGGGAAAGTGAGGCAATATGAAACAGGAATTGATTTCTGACAACAACATCCGGGTTGACAAAAACATGGCATATTCACACTGCAGAGACTTCGGACTCTGCCTCTCCTGGGGAATGAACCCCCTTGATATTATAAGACAATTCGGAAGGGATAAAGACAACCCACTCAACATGATTTTAAGCTGCTCATTGCAGGATGCATTATTAAACGGAAAAAGCTTTTCCGCCGTTTACGCCAGATACCCTGAAATTTTTGGAACCGCTTGTGTAAAATGGATAGAAATCGGCATGAAATACGGCATTCTCGACACAGCTTTTCTCCATTTGGCTGCGTGCATCAGGTTTGGGAAAACCATCCTCAGAAAAGAGCCGGAAAATGATTGCATCCTTGCGGGAATCCTTTCGGGAATATCAGAATTGAGCAGCCGGAAAAACAAGTCTGACAGAAAAAAAGTTTTGAACAAAATGGAAAAACTCGCAAAAAACAATATTTTCCGGGAATTTACAGATTATATCTCTGAAAAGGAAAATTCGGATCTTTTCAGAGATTCAACTTCCCTTTTTCTGACAAATCCATTTTTCGGAAAAATCGGTAATCCCCTTCTGTGGCACATACTTGAAATATCGGAAAGAGGGGGATTCATAGCTGAAATCGCTGAGATTCTGAGTTTAACAATTAAGGACGAAAGAAACCTTTTCAGCGAAGGAATAATCTCCGATGCACAACCAACAGAAGAAATCACCAGTAACAACAAATCCGATGCGGAAGCTTTATTCAATGAAATCTGCGGTTCAACTGATAATACAGTTTTCATTGCAACTAAAACAGGATCTTCGGTCAGATTCGAACATTTGTTTTGCACTGATTCTGATTTTTCAGAACGAAACAACGAAAATGACTGTTTTAAATCCATCGACATAAAAACCTTTAACACCCTCAAAATTCTTCTCGGCCTGGATCCCCTTGAGAACAGACTGACACAGCAGGTATTTCCGAAGTTAGAGACAAAATCAGGAACAAAGCGCTATTCCATCTGTGTGAATCACACATGCCCCGAAGAATCAGGCCCTGCAGGTTTGTCCGGGAGCATTGAGGAATGGAATATCAAACCCCTCTCCTGTTCTGAAAACAGTTCCGCAAGGGAGAAGTATGACAGTGAACAACAATGAGATATTAAAGGCACTGCAGAGAGGCGATGAATCCGCATTCGAATATCTGTTCGAACTTCATTGTCAGAACCTCTTCCGTTATGCGGCAATCATAACAAACAACACCGAAGATGCCCGGGAGATTGTTAACGAAACTTTCTTCCGGGTTTTCCTCAATTCTTCTTCCGTCAGAGATTATTCATCTTTCACATCATGGCTTTTCCGAATCACTAAAAACCTGTGCATGGATTATCTTTCAAAAAGAAGAAAAAATCTTCACATCTTAGAAACCATCAGTAAAGATTGTAAAATTTCAGGAGAAGCAGAGTCACCTGTCAATGCCGGAAATCTTCAGGAATCTTTATCTGTACTCAGTCAGAATCAGAAAGACATTATAATACTAAAAGATATTTCCGGATACAGCTATGCTGAAATATCGTCCATACTGAAAAAAAGCATAACATCACTCAAAACCGCACATTCCAGGGCGCTTAAAAAACTTGCCTGTATCCCTGAACACAACGAAAGGAAGGCAGACTGACATGTCAGACAAAAGCTTTCATAACATCATAAAACAGCTCAACACAACAGGACAAAGCCTTAATATAGAACCGGAAGAAAAGGAACATATCAAAAATGAGCTGATTAGCAATATAAGAATTCAGCATGCTTTGTCACCATATTTGTCAGGTTTGTTCAATAAAACCCAAAATCTTGACAGAATTTTCGAAAAAATGAAAAAGAGTTCGTGATTTTTATCACGATATATTTTTAAATTTTTTAAAAGATTATTGTATAAAAACAGCGAATAAAATTGAAAACATTGTTTTAGCTATCGGAATATAAAGATATTTAACGGGCGCTGTTCCGCACCAGTCCTGAAAAAGCTGGTTATGCGCCCTTCTCCGGCGGCAAAACAAATAGAATAAATCAAGTGGTAATAGAAATATGAAATCAGGTATTTTGGGTTTACTAATTGTTATGCCTTTTATTATTGGCATACTTTGTTTCTTTCTCAGAAACGACTTAGTCAGACGTTTCCTGGTGATAGGCAACGCACTGGCACTCATCGGAGCCTCAATTGCTCTGGCAATGTCAGGCAACGGGAGTTTCACCCCTCCCCACGAAGGTATTAACTGGGGACAACTAATCGCCATAGGCGACTTTTTCCTTCTTGCAGTATTCATTTATCTGGGTATCGTAAGAAAAAGCCCTCTGATCATCGGCCTTGCCGCATTGCAGACTGCAGGACTGATATGGCTGGAATTCTTTGCAGGAATTCATGGCGAAACATCACCGGCTCTCTACGGAGATTATCTTTCAACCATAATGGTGCTGATAATTTCCATCGTAGGATCAATTACAACCCTCTATGCTCTTCCATATATGCAGGAGCACGAACACCACATTCACATACCCGTATCAAAACAGCCCAGATTCTTTATGTATCTCACTCTTTTCCTCGGGGCAATGAACGGCCTCGTCCTTTCAAACAACATGATGTGGATGTATTTCTTCTGGGAAGTTACCACTCTTTGCTGCGTTATGTTAATCAGACATAACGGAGATGAAGAAGCTGTAAACAATTCATACAGAGCGTTATGGATGAACCTTATCGGCGGCGTTGCAATAATGGGCGGCCTGGTTCTTCTCCATATTCAGCACAGACCAATGGCTTTTCAGGAGCTTATCGCAGGAGGCAGATATGAAGGATTTTTACTTCTCCCTATTGCTCTTCTGTGTATCGGCGGTTTTACAAAAGCAGCTCAGATGCCGTTTCAGGGATGGCTCCTCGGCGCGATGGTCGCCCCCACACCCGTATCGGCGCTGCTTCACTCAAGCACGATGGTTAAAGCAGGTGTTTATCTCATATTAAGACTTGCACCGGCTTTCGAAAATACATTTGTAACAAAGATGGTCGGTATAATCGGCGCTTTCACATTTGTTGCAGCTGCAATGCTTGCCATTAATCAGTCAAATGCCAAAAAAGTTCTTGCGTATTCAACAATATCCAATCTCGGCCTGATTGTTTCCTGCGCAGGAATCAACACCCCCCTCGCTATATCAGCGGCAATTCTTCTCATAATTTTCCACGCCATATCAAAAGCAATGCTGTTTATGGCAGTGGGAGTAGTCGAACATAACATCGAAAGCAGAGACATAGAAAGAATGGAAGGGCTCCTCAGCGTTATGCCTTTCACCGTATTTATTATGGTAATCGGAATTCTCTCAATGATTCTGCCTCCCTTCGGCGCCGTAATTTCAAAGTGGGTTTCACTGGAAGCTACTGCGAAAATGCCCGTTGAAATGTTCCTGCTGGTTATGGGAAGTGCATTTACAGTCCTCTTCTGGACAAAATGGATCGGCAGACTCCTTGAAACAACACCGGGAAAACCCACTCCCAAAATGGAAAAACTGCCTTTCTTCTATGTTCTTTCCTTTGTTTTTCTCGCTGTTACCGTTCTAGTGCTCAGCGTTATGGCAGGACCTCTGGCAGGCAAAGTCGTAGCGCCCGCAGTTATGCAGTATTACCCTGCAGCAGGCATCGGACAGGCGCAGATGAATCTTATCAACGACGCTGGTTCATTCCCGGTTCTGTCAATTTTCACTGTCATACTGCTGGCGGTTATTATTCCGGTTCTCTATCTGAGAATGAAGGAATGTCCGGGAAGCAGCGTGTATATGTGTGGTGAAAATATTGCCAGCAGCACAGGAACTGCTTTCCGCACACTGAAAGATTCGAGCAGCGAGATGCAGCTCAGCGGCTATTATTTCGATCATTTCTTCAGCGAAAACAGACACATCCCCTGGATGAACCCTGTTGCTGTTATTCTAATAATTGTATTGATTGGTGGATTATGTTTTTAAATTCTGGTAACACAGTATTAATTGTCTTTATGGCAGTATTTGTCGCCCCCCTTATCGGCGGGCTTCTTATGGGAATTGACAGAATTCTTTCCGCCAGACTTCAGGGAAGAATCGGACCTCCCATTTTACAGCCTTTTTATGATATGATGAAACTTATGTCGAAAAAACCGATTTCCGGCACAAAGATTCAGATTATCTGTGTTTTTGTTTATCTGGTATCAATGATTCTGAGTCTGGTCCTTCTTATGACCGGTCAGGATCTTCTGGTTATGGTGCTGGTTCTTGCAATGGGAAGCATTTTCTTCATACTCGGCGGATTCAGCGTAAAATCACCATACAGCAATATCGGAGCACAGAGAGAAATTCTGCAGGTTCTTGCATACGAACCGCTTATCATATTCTATGTTGTGGCGATTTATTTAAAAACCGGCAGTTTCATGACATTTAAGGTGTTTGAACTGAAAGATCCCCTGCTCTATTCAATGCCTCTGTTTGTAGTGGCGCTGATTATCATAATGGTAATCAAACTGAGAAAATCACCCTTCGATCTCTCAACATCACACCACGCACATCAGGAGCTGGTAAAAGGAATCACCACGGAACTTTCAGGACGGCATCTGGCAGTTATCGAACTTGTCCATATGTATGAAATGGCACTTCTGATGGTTCTGGCAATGCTGCTTTTTGCCACCAATCTCTGGATTGGTCTGGCTTTGGGCCTGTTCTGCCTGTTTGCTACAATAGTCATCGACAACATCACAGCAAGGCTTACCTGGTCGGATATGCTGCGCTTTGCCTGGAAGATAGGTGTCCCCATAACAGCACTGAATCTCGCAGTCATCTATTATTTCAGTATAATCAAAAAGTAGGAAAACTCCGGTTAAACGGAAATTAACTGACAATCTGTGATAAAAATTATTTCCCGCTTAGTGCCGGAAATGTTAAAATCACTTATGTATTGATAAAAGGAAGCGATATAATGAGCTCTTTTGATACATCAAATATCAAATCCCCCTGGATTCTGCATTATGATACCGGAAGCTGCAACGGCTGCGATATCGAGGTTCTTGCATGCCTCACTCCTTTATATGATGTGGAAAGATTCGGAATTCTCAATGTGGGAAATCCCAGACATGCGGATATTCTGGTTATCACAGGCGCAGCAAATAAAAGAAGCGCCAGAGTACTCAGAAATCTCTACGAACAAATGCCTGACCCCAAAATGGTGGTAGCTGTGGGAATCTGTGCCGTCAGCGGAGGCGTTCTGCACAACTGCTACAATGTACTCGGCGGAGTTGACAAAGTGATACCTGTTGATGTATATGTACCCGGATGCGCAGCAAGACCGGAAGCTATAATCGACGGTATTGTTCTTGCACTGCAGAAAATTCCTGAAAAGAGAAAACTTTTAAAGAGCCGGGAGGCAAAAACCGCATGACACAGACAGATACACAACCCCAGGAGAAACAGTTTCCTGTCCTTGAAGGAGCAGAAAACATAACAATAGATAATCTGACAGCCAGAGTAAAAAAACTGGATGAAGAAGGTTACAGACTTCTGACTGCCACCTGTCTTGACAGAGGCGAAAAATACGAGATTTATTACCATTTTGATAAAGATCTGACAATGCTCCACCTCAGACTGCTTGTCAACAAGGAAGAAGAAGTGCCGAGCCTTTCACTTATTTACCTTTGCGCCTTCCTTATCGAAAATGAGATGAAAGAGCTGTTTGGAGTTAAATTCTCCGGTCTGTTTGTCAACTACGGCGGCAGGCTTTTCCTTGGGGAAGATAGCGATATCACTCCAATGCTCAAATGTGTGGATTGTTAAGGAGAATTTGAAATGTCAACAAGAACAGTTATACCAATGGGTCCCCAGCACCCGGTGTTTCCGGAACCGCTGCAGCTGAAGCTTAGCCTGAAGGATGAAAAAATAGTTGATGTAGCCCCTGCTCTGGGCTATGTACACAGAGGTATCGAAAAAGCTGCGGAAAAAAATGATTTTACTCAGAATGTATTTCTGGTTGAAAGAATCTGCGGTATATGCAGTTTCATACACGCCGTTTGCTATTGTATGGCAATCGAGGATATTATGAAAATCGAACTCCCCCCAAGAGCGAATTATCTCAGGGTAATCTGGGGAGAACTACACAGACTTCACAGCCATATGCTGTGGCTTGGCCTTCTCGCTGACTCATTCGGCTTTGAAAGCCTCTTTATGAAATTCTGGGAAATCAGAGAGAGAATCCTTGATATCCTTGAAAAAACAACCGGTGCAAGAGTAATCATCTCAGCCTGCGCTATCGGCGGAGTGAGAAGAGATATAAGCGACGAGCATCTTCAGGAAATTCTCACAGTCATCGACAAATGCGAAAAAGAACTCAATGGCATTATTCCGGTCGTTATGTCAGATACAACAGTAAAACGCAGAACTGTGGGCGTTGGAGTTATTGAGAAGGAAAAAGCTATCCATCTCGGAATAGTAGGCCCGGTTCTCAGAGCCAGCGGTATAGCACAGGATGCAAGAATGACAGGATATGGAGCATACAAATATCTTGATTTCAAACCAGTTGTGGAGGAATCAGGGGACTGTTATGCAAGAGCGGTTGTCAGAGCAAAAGAAACATACCAGTCAATCGGTCTGTTAAGAAAAGCTATAAACCAGCTGCCTTCAGGCGACATTCTGACAAAATACAAAGGAAACCCCGGAAAAGCAGCAGCAGTATCACGAGTGGAACAACCAAGAGGGGAGCTTATCTATTATGTGGAAGGAAACGGAACAAAGAACCTTGAGCGCGTAAGAGTAAGAACTCCTACTTTCTCAAATGTTCCCGCCCTTTCCAAAATGCTGCCGGGCATGGAACTGGCAGATGCACCTGTAATCGTGCTTTCCATAGATCCTTGTATTAGTTGTACGGAGAGATAAAAATGGCAAATTTTTTAGGAGCAGTAATCGAAAATCTGTTCAAAAAACCCGCCACAAGGCCCTACCCCTTTACCAAAAGGGAACCTTTTAAGGATGCCAGAGGCCTTATAAAATTTGATGGCGACAAATGTGTCTATTGCGGAGCCTGTTCAAAAAAATGCCCCGCAGCAGCCATCAGAGTGGAAAGAGCTGAAAAAGCCCTCTATTTTGAGCCTTTCAAATGTGTAACATGCGGTTTCTGTGTTGAAGTATGCCCAAAGGACGCAATCAATCAGGAGTTTGAATACAGAAAACCTGATTATTCAAAATCTATTGAAAAATATGGACCCTCAGCGGTGCCTGCTCCTGCGAAAACAGAAGCACCTCCCTCACAGGCTTAGAGCTTTACCGGAATACCGTTTTCAATATACATCGGCTTTGTTTTAATTGACTGAAGCCAGCCTGATGAACCGTTACGGCTGAATGTAACCGTAAGCGCCATGGTTTTTCTGTCTGCAGAATCAAAGACAAAATTGCCAAGGCTGTAAGCAATGGTTTTACCACCGGTTTTCTCGACATTTCTCAGCACATGCGGATGATGGCCTATTACACAATCAGCTCCTGCTTCGAAAAGCTTTTTTGCAAAATCTTTCTGATAACTTTCGAACCGGGAGCTTTTCTCTTTCCCCCAGTGAAGGGTAACAATTACAATATCTGCGCCTTTTGCCTTTGCTGTTTTTATGCTTTTTTCAATCTTTGAAATATCCCCAGGTCCCGGAGGATAATTTATATAGGCAATTCCCGGAGTTTTTGAAGTGGCGTCGCTCATCAGCGGTGCAATTTCAGAATATGAAATAAATGCAACTTTGATTCCGCTTTTCTTACTTTCGAGAATAACCGGAGCTTCAGCTCTGTCTTTGTTCTCCCCTGCCCCGCAATAGCATATTCCGGCTCTGTTTAATGCTCTTATGGTATCGGTAAGCCCGACATCGGTATAATCCATCATATGATTGTTTGCAAGGCATACCACTGAAAACCCAGCTTCATTAAGCGTTTTCACCGATGAAGGATTAGCTTTGAACGCATAATCCTTGCCTGATTTTATCAAATCCCTGCTTTTGCCTGATGTTAACTGGCTGTGGTTTGTAAGGGGCGTTTCAAGATTACAGAAAACAAATTCGGAGTCGGCGAACTGCCTCCTGATATAATCCATCTGCTTTTTCGAAGCCCTCTCAAGCACATGAGGCTGCACATCACCCACAAAAGTTATTGTTATCTCACTTTTACCATCAGCAGCAAAACAAGCTGAATTTGAGAAAATCATAATAAGAATACATATGGCAAACCATATCCCAACCCTGTTTATTTTCATTTATTTGTCCCCTTTTACAAGTTTCCAGATTTCAGGAAGAATTTCACCGGATTTTCCTCTGATGGAAATTTCAGCATAATCTGAAACCGGTGTTTCCTCAAGATTAATCTCGATGAGTTTTGCACCGTTTCTGATAGCGATAAGCGGAAGCCCCGCAGCGGGATAGACAACGGCGGAAGTGCCTGACATAATAAATACTTCACAATTTGCCGCAGCAGAAGTAGCCTTTCCGATTACTTCACTGTCCAGCATCTCGCCAAACCATACAACATGGGGCCTTATTAACGAACCGCAGTCTTCGCATTTTGGCAGATAATTGTCGCCGGCTATGAAATCAAATACTTTTTCCTCTTCTTTCATACAGCGGGCTTTCATCACATTACCATGGAGTTCCACCACATCTTTACTGCCCGCTCTCTGATGAAGGCCGTCGATGTTCTGTGTGATTAGGGTAAATTCAGGAAAATATTTTTCCATTTCAACAAAAATCTTGTGCCCCGGATTAGGCTCGCATTTGAGCATAAGCTGCTGCCTGTAGCTGTACCATTCCCAGACCGTGGCAGGATTTTTTGAGAAAGCTTCAAGAGTGGCAAGATCCTGTGCCTGAAACTGATTCCATAGTCCGTCTGCATCTCGATATGTGGGAATATTGCTTTCTGCAGAAACACCTGCGCCTGTTAATACTGCTACGCTTAGGGTTTCTTTGAGAATTTCAGCTGCTTTTTCAATCTGCTTCTTCATAATCTACTCCGATAAGTTCTGTTTCTGTAACTTTATAATATTCTGGGCAAGTTTCACATATTCTTCAACAGATATGGTTTCCGCCCTGCGCGTCATATCAATACCGGATTCCTTCATTGCTGCTTCCACTATTTCCGGTTTTTGTCCCCCCATATTCATCAGGAGTTTCCCTGCCTGTTTTCTTCTCTGGGAGAACGCTGTTTCCACAATTTTAAACATCAGTTTTCTGAAAGGCGCTTCCTCAGGTGAAAGCTTATCTTTGCGGAAAACCAGCTTCAGAACGGCGGAATTTACCTTGGGAGGAGGCACAAAAACCGATGGAGGCACTGTAAAGAGAACGGATGCATCACAGAAATATTGAATAAAAACGGAAAGCCTACCATATTCTTTATTTCCAGGAGGAGCAACGATCCGCCTTGCCACTTCTTCCTGCATAAGGAGAAAAGCGGATGTGATTTTTCCACCGCCTTCGATCAGGAGTTTTTCCAGAATAGGCGTTGTGATATTGTATGGAATATTTGCCACAACTTTTATATCTTCAAAATCCGATAAAAAAGCTGCCAAATCGGTCTTCAGGAAATCACCGTAAATCACTTTGAGGTTAGAATAAGTCTTTTCAAGTTCAGTCAGCTTTTCCGTAAAACTCCTGTCCACTTCAAAAGCAGTAACCTTTCCGGCTTTCTGAACAAGTAATTCGGTGAGAAGACCCGTTCCCGGTCCTATTTCCATCACATTGTTTTCTTTGTTTAAATCAGCGGCATCGGCAATTTTCCGCATCATATTCTTATCTGTGAGCAGGTGCTGCCCCCGGCTTTTTTTCAGTATCATTATTTAACAACAATCCACCTTATCTTCAGGATCATAAGGATATTTAAAAAATACCATTCTTATGGGTTCATCAGTATCATTGATAATATCGTGCTTATCATGAACATCCAGCATAAAAGCATCTCCGACTTTAACTCTGTGTTCGATGTCATTTACTTTAAAAACCGGCTCGCCCTGCAGGAAAAAGAAAGTCTCTTCAACTTTGTTATGATAATGGGAGCCGAGGGTTTCACCCGGGTTTAACACCAAAACTCCCCAGTCGATATTTGGTCCCCTGAACATATATTTGGGTCCTGAGTTTCCTTTACGGAACGGTACCTCAAATTCATTGACTTTCTGCATATTTAACCCTCCCTGTTTTTATTATGTTTAATCCGATTAAATCAAACTCCCCAGCAAACCTTCAATCTCCCCCTGACTTAATACAGCAGGATTTCCGCTCATACTGGACCCTTTGGAGCCTTCAGCAAGCTGCGGTATTAGTTCCGGCTGAATTCCAAACTGTCTGAAATCTCCGGGGATACCGGTTTCTTTTGCAAGTTCAGAGACGAATTCAATACCTGCTTCAGCAGCCTGTTCTTCAGATTCAAAGCGTTTTCCCGTCAGAGCTTCGCCTATGTGTGCAAACTTCCTGAGATCAAATCTCATGTTGATTTTCATAATATGGGGAAGAAGAATACCACAGGCAAGACCATGTGGAATACCCGGATTAGCTCCGAGAGAAGCTGCAATTCCGTGAACAGCACCAAGGCCCGAATTGGCAAGAGCACAGCCGCTGAGAAGGCTTGCAAGGCACATATCGGCACGGGCTTCGGCATCATTACCGTTTTTCACTGCTTTTCCGAGAGATCGGGCAACATAAGGAATCCCGTATATTGCAAGTGCATCGGTAAAAGGCTGGGATTTTTTTGAGATATAAGCTTCAATCAGTTGTGCGAGGGCATCCATACCACAGGCGGCGGTAACAGACGGCGGCACATCCCATGTGAGTTGGGGATCCACAATAGCAGCCTTTGGGATCAGATATGGGCTTCTTATACTTTTTTTAAACTTCTCTTCTGATGATGAAATAACCGCATTCTTTGTTACTTCAGCCCCTGTTCCCGCAGTGGTGGGAATTGCAATAAACGGAAGCGCCGGTTTGGTTATTTCTCTGCCCGTACCCACACCTTCAAGATAATCCCTGACTGAACCGCCGTTTGTAACAACCCCTGAGATTGCTTTGGCAGTATCAATGACGCTTCCCCCTCCGATTCCGATTATCAGATCCGCTCCGAAACCGAGGGCTGTTTCCACTCCCCTGTCCACGGTTTCAACTTCCGGCTCTTTCGCAATTCCTTCATAAAACCCGGATTTTACCCCTGCAGAGTTAAGAAATTCGGTAAGTCTGCCGATTATTCCGTTTTTTCGGAGTGAACCTCCTCCGAGCACAATAAGAGCCTTTTTTCCCATTTTGGAAGCAAGAGGTCCTGTTCTGGAAAGAGTTCCTTCACCAAAGATAATCTGTGATGCGGTATAAAACTCAAAATTCATAAATCCCTCCGGCAAACACGCTCAGTTTGAAAGTTCCCCGAATCGCAAATATTTCCTTCCGGTAAATGTTTCTATACAATAAACAGTAAGTTATTAAAGGATCCTGATATGAAAAATCGAATATTTTGTCATCACCCCGGATAACCGGCACTAAACTCAGTTTATATATTTATACATAATACACAAGGAGGAGCTCAATGTTCACAAGTCATGTCAGAGCAGACAACACAGCAGTATTTTACTATCCGGATCTGCGTCCCCATCAGGTTCATGTAATAGGCGACTTTAACGGATGGCAGACTCCCGGAATACCTATGAGAAGAATAGAAAACGGCTGGAAAGCTGAAATCGGCGGTTTTCCTCCCGGAGAAACAGCATACAAATTTGTGGCAGACGGACATTGGGTCAATGATCCCCATAATGTCCTCACTGTTGGCGACGGATACGGCAATCAGAATTCCGTCATCTACCATCGGGTTGACAAGGGCAGTGTATTCCACTTCGATTTCTTCTCACCGGCAGTTGAAGAATACCGGGGATATTGCATTTATCTGCCTCCGGGATACTTCTACAGCGACGACCACTATAGCTGCGTATTTCTCCTCCATGGCCTCCTCGACTGGGAATATACCTGGACCCACAAGGGATATATCAACAAAACCATCGACCATCTCCGCCAGACAGGTAAAATCGGTGAAATGATTGTTGTCATGCCAAGGGAAAACGGTGAATTTTTCAATGGCAACGGCATGTTCGCCGACTACATCTATAAAGATCTCCTCGGACATATCGATTTTGAGTTTAAAACCATTGCCCATCCTGATCACAGAGCCATAGACGGCCTTTCAACCGGTGGTTATTCATCACTGGTTATCGGCGCCTCAAATCCCCATCTTTACGCATCAGTAGGCGGAATGAGCAGCAGCATTGACGGTAGGGTATTTGACACAGTAAGAAACCATTCCGACAGACTAAAGCATTTTAACACCCGCTTCCATATAACCTGCGGTGAAGGAGATCCTTCAGTAGGCGTTTCAGGAGAACTGGCGAATTATATAAGATCCTTCGGAATAGAATGTGAATTCTTTGCTAATCCCGGACCCCACGACTGGGAATTCTGGGGTCCTGCGGCAGCTGGAAACCTTCAGTTCCACTGGTGGAGTTTCCAGAGATAAACCAAAATATGAGTTGGAGGTATTACTATGAACCTTAACAAAGCCCTCGACAAAAAGTATGAAGGCAAAACATTCAGGGAACTGGCAGATGCTCCCATTGCGGCTCTTGCCGGTGTATCAGACAACGACGGAAAGCTTCTCGAACAGGCGTTCGGAATCAAAACAATCAAAGATATGGCAAATCTGAAATATTTCAGATGGGCGCAGGCTATTGCCAATCTTGCTGATGCAGAAGAGTAATCTTCGTTTTTTTGCAATATAAGGTAAAAATATGGAAAGGGGCTGTCCAAAGGCTGCTGCGCAGCAGAACCGATCAGGCGCCGGCAGTTTTGGGACGGCCCCTTTAGTTACAGGGTGAATATAGTGAAAACTCTCTTAATAAAAATGCCTCCATCAGACGGAGCAATCAACAATGAAATGAACTTCCTGTATCAGGATGATCTTCTGTTTCCTGATTATTCCCTTTATACAACATGGTACATTCTCAGGCATAACGGAGTTGACTGCGATCCGATTGAGCCTTATCTGTTCACAAATCAAACGATGACTGAAGTTTTCGGAAAATACTCCGATTTCAAATCAGCATGTTTTCTTTGCAGCTATGAAAATTATCAGAATACCCTTCAGGCTGCAAAACATATAAAAGAGAGTTTTCCGGGCACAAGAACGGAACTTATCGGGGAATATCCCCATTCTGCCGACGAAATTCTTAAAACCGGCTCCTTTGATGCTGTAGTAAGAGGCGAATGGGACAAGACACTGTTTGCCCTCATTAAAACAATAGTAAAAAAAGGAACCTCATCGGTATCTTACCCCGGAGTTTCCTATATTCACAAAGGCGCAATCCATCACAACCCCGATTCAAAACCAATGACCGATACTGAAGTTGAGCATCTCCCTTTTGCAGAATATGAGATACTTCCAGAAAATGTTTATACAGCCCTGAGCCTTGAAACAGCAAGGGGAAATCCATATTTCAATGTATTCCCTCCTTCACGCTATGGAAAGGTCTGGCGTTATATTTCAGCAATGGGGATCCTTGAAAGAATCGTTAAATGCGAAAAATACTTCGACAGAGTAAAAGAACCCCGGATAATAATCTCTGACGAATACTTCACCGGCGACGACAAGAGGCTTCACGATCTCGCCCAGGCTATCAGAAAAAAGAAAATGGATATTAAGCTCCATTACAGGTGCAGATGCTCGGATCTGATGGAAGAAAGCCTCACTGCCAATCTGACTGCTTTTACGGGCGGAATCATACTCGATCCGGTTTTCGGACACAACTTCGGACTCAGAAAAATTAAAAAAGGCTACGACAAGCTTATCATCACATATTCAGCCCGCTATCTGAAAAAATACGGACTGGCGGAGAAGAGTATTTATAATTTCGTCACCGGTTTCCCCTGGGAATCGGATAATCTCATAAAACAGACGAAAGATTTTGCGGCAGAACTGGAAGATGCATACGGTGTAAAAACCAACATAGAGGAATATTCAAAAATCTCAGCTTACAGGTTCGGTAACTATGAGTAAAAAAGAAAAAACATCACCGGCTGCAGAATCCGGTCCGGCAGTCCCTGTAAAACCAGATAAGGCGATTATTTATCCTTTCCTGATTCTGTATTTGTTATCAATGCTTCCGATGATGCTTATCAAAGACGCAAAACTTGGATGGATTCCATTAGCATCATCTGTTTTGATTCTTACGATATTTATTTTATGGAAAAACGGAAGCATTCCCCCGGCGCCTGCTATGTTTGCAGCCACCCTCCTCGCCCTTGTTCCACAGTTTTATTTGCGGTGCACATATAAAATCTACATCGAACTTTACAGCAAACTTGGGACTTATGTGGGAGATTTATGGTATGCCTGGGATCATTATCTTTCCAAAAACTTCCCCTACCCCCGTGAATATCCGGCAGGCATGCAGATTCTGTTCACAGGCTTCTTCAGACTTAAACACCACGGACTGAAATTTGAAGGATATATGATTCTTATAAGCCTTCTCCTTGGGCTTCTGGGAGCTGCAACCACATATATGCTTTTCAGGATCAAAACCGACAAAAATGATAAAAATTTCTCATCAATCTGGCTTTTCTGGATCCTCGCCCCGTCCATGCTCTGGTGCGGCCTTCTCAATGTGGATCTGATTACTGTTTTTATAATGGTGCTGGCTTTCTATTTCTTTATCGAAGGAGACTATTACCTCAGCGCCGGACTCCTCGCTCTTGGAGCGGCGGTTAAGGTATTTCCCATATTTCTTTTCCCTCTGTTTTTCTTTAAATGTCCAAAGAAAATCAGATGGAAATTCACAGGATTTCTCATCCTTGCCTGGGTAATATTCAACCTGCCATCAATGCTGAAAAATTTCAACGGATGGCTTTTCCCTTACCAATGGCAGGCACAGAGCAATTATGCAAAAACCTGGGAGGATGGAAGCTATTTCTGGATTGTCAACCAGTTTCTGATTGCCCTTCAGGAAAAACTCCATGCAATGATTCCTCAGGATACATTTTTGAGAAATATTTACAATACCCTGATTCCCCTTCCAAAACACATAGGCAAAATCAGCCTTCTTATGTTTGGAGGGTTCTACTGGTATTTTTGCAGCAAAAAATGGCATCTTTCCATGGAAAGGCTCTGCGTGGGCATTATGCTGCTTTTCATACTCACCGACAGAGTCTATTCACCTCAGTACCACCTTTATCTGCTGCCATTTCTTGCCATTGCGGGATATAATTTTGTCAAACCTTCCCAAAAGGTAGCTTTCACAGCAGCGTTTCTTATTGCAGAAACCCTCAACATAATCCAGCTTATTTTTATATTCAAAATCAGGACGATTTTCTGGACGATACCCGGAATCCCATATCTTGACTCCCACCCATTCCCATGGATTTTCCAGGGGCTTGTGGCAGTTAAATATCTGATGATCGGATTTCTTTTCATTATGAACTGGAATATAGGGGAAAAGAAGGAAAAACCTGAGGAAAAAGACAATAATTCCACAGATGCGGTTGTTGTAGCTGCATCCTGATATTTACCCGTAAGAAGTGAAACGACTAATGAAAATTGTGGTTCAGAAATACGGCGGTTCATCAGTCGCCGATAAAGAAAGAATGCTGCAGGTAATGGAAAAAGTAGCCGCAGCAAAAGACCGCGGAATGGATGTTGTAGTAGTTCTTTCCGCAATGGGAAGAAAACCTGCCCCTTATGCTACTGATTCTCTTATAAACCTGATGTGCGAAGGAGCCGGCAAAGATATTTGCCTGCGTGACAAAGATCTGCTGATGAGCGTCGGTGAGACTATATCCTGTGTGGTTTTCTCCCAGCTTCTCAGGGATAATGGTTACGACTCCGTAGCAATGACAGGCTGGCAGGCTGGAATTATCACCGACAACAATTTCAGCGAAGCAAGAATATTATGTATAGATCCCACACAGGTTCTCAGATATCTTGAAGAAGGGAAAATTCCCGTTGTTACCGGTTTTCAGGGAATGACCGTCAACAGTGATGTTACAACCCTCGGCAGAGGCGGAAGCGACACAACCGCTACAGCCCTCGGTGTTGCCCTTGATGCGGAAGAAGTGGAAATCTATACTGATGTGGACGGCGTTCTGGCTGCAGATCCGAGAACAATGAAAAACCCAAGGCAAATCCCTGAACTCCATTATATGGAAGCAGGGGAAATGTCCGGCGAAGGCGCAAAAGTTCTTCATAAAAGATGTATTGCTCCGGTCGAACAATATAATGTGCCTGTATGGGTTAAATCATTTTCCGGAACCGGCAGAGGCACCAGAATAAGTGATGAGATCGAAAAACAGGCATTCGAGAGAACAAGAGTGGTTACAAGCGTGGTGGATGTGCCGGATGTGGCACACATATCGGTTGACCTCATCGACGCCGCCGACCGCTCCCTCACAAGGCTTGAGCTTCTGAGATCATTTAAGGAAGCGGAAGTGAGCCTTGACCTTATTAATATAGTCAGGGAAAAACTGTATTTTATCGTCAGGGAAGAACAGGTTATGGATGTTGTCGGAATATGCAAGGATTTTGACCTTCCTGTTCAAATTATACACGGATGTGCAAAAATTTCGTGCGTGGGCATTGGTATGAAAGGAACTCCCGGTGTAATGGCTGCCATTCAGGAAGCCCTTGCAGGCGCAGGGATAAATATTCTTCATTCCACCGATTCCCACATCACAATCTCGGTTCTTGTCAAACAGGAGCATCTGCAGCTTGCTATTGATGCTCTGGCGGACAAATTCGGATTAAGGGAGAATGGCTGATGCCTCCTGATTCCTTTGGATTTTATCAGGTGCTGTTTCTGATTATTTCAGCAGCTTTTATATTTGGGATGAAAAGACTTTACGACAGAACAGAATATCGTATGGTCAGATTTATTGCAGGTGGAATGATAGGAGTTTCAGGCGGAGTTATGACGAGCTATCTTGTTTCTCTTGCCGCCGTCCCTTTGTTCTCAACACCTGCAGACTACAGGTTCAAATTCTGGGCTGTTTTTATCGGATTAAGCGTGATAGCAGTTATACTCTTCCCCCTTATTGCCATTTTTATCACCCAGAAACTTGAAATGAAGGAATCGGGAGAATAGAATGAAAGTTAGCAGATATTTATTTGCGATCCTTGTAATATTTTTTCTCACTCTTGCATTTGCATACACAAGAGTAGGCACACAGACTTTCCGCTACGAGAAAGATCTTAAAGAAGCCTATAAAAGAGCAGGAACCGGAAGAAATCTGCAATATCTGAAAGTTATGGATTATAAAGTTCAGAGCGGAACAGCATCCGTATTTGCAGTAGAATCCACAGAGGGTTCAGAAGCAAACCAGCCTTCATACGAAACAGGCAGAATGATGAAATTCATCAAAGACGAAAAAACCGGAATATGGCGGACAGATAAAAAAACAGATACAGTTTTCTGGGACAGCCGGAAAAACAGCGGCAACCAGTTTACATTCCCACCTTTCACCGGTAAAGACATAACCATTCTTTTGAAGAAATAAGGAGAAACAGAATGAGAGACCTGGGACAGCTCGTTACCGCTATGGTAACCCCATTTGACAAAAACCTTGATGTAGATTATGACAAAGCGGTAAAACTCGCTGATTTTCTGGCAGATAACGGCTCAGACAGCCTTCTTGTTGCAGGAACCACAGGGGAATCACCTGCAATGAACCACGAAGAAAAAATCAAATTGTTCAAGGTTATTAAAGCTGCAGTGGGAAACAGAGTTCCCATCATAGCAGGAACAGGCACCAACAACACTCAGGATACGATTAAATACACCAGAGAAGCTGAAGAAATCGGAGCAGACGCCGCCCTCGTAGTATGCCCTTACTACAACAAACCGCCACAGGAAGGCATTTTCCGTCATTTCAAGGCAGTAGCGGAATCAACATCGCTGCCCATAATAGTTTATAATATTCCGGGAAGAACCGGAGTGAACATTACACCTGAAACAATGGCAAGACTTGCTGAGATTCCCAACATCATAGCCGATAAGGAAGCATCAGGAAGTGCCGAACAGTGCAGCCAGATGGTTATTGCAGCCAACGGAATGAAAGCATACAACCGCTATCTGCCTGTAAAAGCCTGCGTTGGCGCATCAGGACCTTCACAGACAGCAGACAAGGTGTTTTCAGTTTATTCAGGCGATGATTCACTGACACTTCCTATGCTCTCAGTGGGAGCAATCGGCGTAATAAGCGTCGCTTCACATATAGCCGGCAAGCAGATGAAAGAGATGATTACCCGCTATTTCGAAGGTAAAGTAAGCGAAGCACTGGAAATCCACAACAGGCTTATGCCTATTTTCAAAGGACTGTTTACAGTTACAAATCCTGTACTGATTAAATCAGCCCTCAGAAAAATCGGCTTTGACTGCGGCGGACTGAGGCTTCCCCTTGTTGACGCAACTCCTGAGCAGGAAACAGCCCTCGGAATAGCAATGAGAGAAGCTGGAATCTGCTGATGACCGATGAATTTGACAATCAGGATGAACTTTTTGACGAACTGGAAAAAAAGGTAAAAGCCTGCACTCTTTGCGATTTGCATAAAACCCGCAACCGGGCTGTGCCCGGTTCGGGCAGCAGAGAGGCATGGATTATGTTTGTGGGAGAAGCACCCGGCAAAAATGAAGACAGTCAGGGGCTTCCCTTTGTCGGAGCAGCCGGTAATTTCCTCACAGAGCTTCTCCAGTCCATAAACCTTGACAGGCTCGATATTTATATAACAAATATTGTTAAATGCAGACCTCCCAACAACAGAGATCCAATACCGGAAGAAATGGATCTATGCCTCCCCTGGCTCAGGGAACAGTTTATGTTAATCAAACCCAAAGTTATCTGCACCCTCGGCAGGTTTGCCGCAAACAGGCTTATTGACCCCGAACTGCAGATATCAAGGGACCATGGAAAGTTTTATAAAAAAAAGGGGCAGGTATTCTGCGCTCTTTACCATCCGGCGGCAGCCCTGTATAATGGTAATCTGAAACAGGTTTTAAGAGATGATTTTCTCGAACTGGGACGCTTTCTTGAAAAGTGCAGGGGAGAAATGAAGAACACTTAATGACAAAAAACAGCAACAGGAAAGAAGAAAACGAATATACCAACTGTCCCCACTGCGGAGGCAGACACAAAGCTTCAGCCCGTTTCTGCACAAAAACAGGCAAAGCTCTTGTTGTAATTCCGCCGGAAGTTATGCCTGAAAAAGCACAGTTTGGTGATATTTTCGTTAGCGAACCTGCTGCGGCTCCACCGGAAACTAAACCTGAGATAAAGGCTGAACCTGAACCGACAGCGCCGGTTGCCAGAAAAGCCCTGAAGATAACCCTGCCACCGGGAATAAAGCAGTCATCGGAAACCATGCTTTACCAGCCTGAATCTTCAGGAAAAATCCTAATCGCACAGCCGGAGTTTAAAAAGAGTCAGGATAAAACACAGCAGAGCAGCCTTAAACTGAGTAATCCTGCACCTGCACCGTCTAAAACCCCACAGAAGGAATCTGTAACTTTTCCCACCGAGGAAATACCTGTTAAAAGATGCCATAACTGCGGCACGCCCTTTTCGAAACCTGATGCAAAGTTCTGTATTGCCTGCGGCGCAAGAATCCCAGTATTTGATCCAGATATGGAACCCCTGCCTACGGTTTTTATTCCCCCTGTTGAAGAAGTAAAACCTCCAGTCCTCAAACCGGAAATAACAGTTTCTGTTGTAAAAGAAATACAGGAACCTGTGCCGGAAATAAAAATTGTAAGCGAACCTGATTATAAACCCCACTGTCCAAATCCCGACTGTAATGAACCGGTAAGCGAAGGCTCGAAATTCTGTGGAAACTGCTACCACCGCCTCGAAAAATGCCCTACCTGCGGAAAATATACCGATGTATGGCGGGCTCACTGCATTTTCTGCAAAGCTGATGTAACTTTTTCAGAAAGAAACTGGCTTCAGTTCAAGGGGGATTCCGGCAGAACAGGCAATACATCTGAAGAAATTAAAGTCCCTCTCGAAAGAAGATGGCTCTACCCGGATTCAAGAAGCAAAATGCCGATTCTCTCTTCCCCGGTTGTTTATAAGGGGTATGTTTATTTTGGTTCCAGTGATATGCAGATTCACGCAGTCAACCAATATACCGGAGATCAGGTTTGGAAAAAACCGACAAAAGGGGTTATAACCTCAACACCTGCTATTTACGACGACAATATTTATACAGCTTCAGGCGATGGCAGAATCTACGCAGTTGAAGCAAAATCAGGCAAACCGGTATGGGTTTTTCCCGAAAAAGCTAAAAACGGTGATGGCACAGGTCTAATAACAGCGGGAATTCTTGCCTGCGAGTCCGGAATATTTGCAGTAAACACATCAGGGGAAGTTTTCAGAATCGATGCCTCCACCGGAAAACTGATATGGAAAGTGCCGACGGATTCGGAAAATCTTGAAAGCACCGATGGCGATGAATCCTGGGCAGAACAAACCTCAGCGCCGGCTCTTATGGGAAATGAAGTCTATATTGCCACAAGAGGCGGCAGGCTCTATTGCCTCGATGTGGAAACCGGGACCGTAAGATGGAAATTCCCGGCTGAATCACACCTGCCAAGCCGTTTTATTTCCACCCCGGCACTTTGCAACAAACTCTGCTATATCCCGGACAGATCCGGTAAATTTTACGCTGTATCCGCCAGGACAGGAGAGGATACATGGGCAGACACAGTAGATCTGGACAGCGTGGTGGAAGGCTCGCCGTCGGTGGGATTCGGTAAAATTCTCACAGGCACACAATCTCAGTGGTTCATAGCTCTGAACCTCCACTCAGGAGGAGAGCTTTGGCGCGAAAGAAACGAAAAAATCAGACTGCTTGATTCCATATTCTCGACCCCGACAATCACAAAAAACGGCCTCGTATTTTACGGTTCAAACTCAGGAAATCTTTATTGCAGAGATATAAATACGGGCGAAGAAGTATGGAATATGAAACTTGAATCACCTGTTCGATCAGCGCCTGCTATTTCAGACGGGCATCTCTATATAACAACATCAGGAGGCTACCTTTACGCCTTCCGGGAAAAGAAAGATTAAATCCTGATAGTTCCATTCTCAAACTACAGAATTATTGTTCCATCACTAAACTGTTGTTCAACGGGTTTCATATATTTTTTCCCTCTGCCCGGTATAGACCATATTAGAACCATTATGGGCCAGAAAATGTTCTTTTTAACAGTTTTCCATGTTTCTGCCATACTCTCCATAAATTTTTCCCTGAATTTTTTATCGTCAACCATTACTGGTTTCAGCCCTTTTGTTTTTAAAAACTCAACACCTGCAATGTGTTTTGCGATCAACTCATCCTGATGGACATCAGTGAATATCTGAAGAAGCTTTTTATCACTGCGCGGCAGGTTGCCCCCAGATGGAGAAATAGTGGATGTAATACCATAATCATTATTGAAAAAAGTAATAATATCCATTGCCATCTGGTTTCCAATTTCATAAAGACAAAAATAGCAAGGCTGCTCCTTATGCCTGAAAATATATACAAGAGTCAGAGGCATCATAGGCAGCAAAAAATCATCAATGCGTTCAAAATCTTTTTCTTTTAACTGAATGGCAATCTGATTGAGATTCTGAATACGATCGTTAAAAATATCCGCAGGTATGGTTTCCGGTTTGAGATCTGCCCTTGAATTATACATAATGGCGGAACTCACAAAGAAAATCAGCAGAAATGGTACCATAATGAGAATAGCAACAAGATAATGAACGCCCAGCACCTGATTCAAAACCATCACAAAAACAACAGCGATAAGCATAACCGCCAGATCGAAAGCTTTATTCATCTATATCTCCAAATCATACAGCACTGAATTTATAAAAATTTTCTATATAATCCATACCCCTTTTTGTGAAGAAAAATCCGTTGGAAAATCCATCAGGAGCAAAAATTTCAAGCTTTTTTATTAATTTTGCAGTTTCGGCAGGATCTGCTGACTGACCTTTTTCAATAGCTGCCAGTATATTTTCTGTTTCAGTTCTGAATATTTTTATTACTTCGTTTATCGTTTCAGCTTGCAATAAAAGCCCTGCAATACGGAAATTTGAGAAACCTTTTTTCAGAAGCATTTCCATGTGCGTGAGCATATTAAGGATTTTGTGCGAAAAAATAACTCTGCCTCTATGAATGACCATTCTGTCATCACCATAATCAACTACAACCCGCTCAGAGCACTCTTTGCCGCAATGGAACGGATAATCGGTCTGCTCAGGGTGGAAATAGCAATACTGACTGAATGCAACGGGATAATTACCGAAAACAGGAAGCCATATCTCAATGTCAGAATGATTTTTGATAAATTCGATTTCCTCAAGATTAAGTTCGTAGGGAAACACACCACCCACAACATTCATATCCCGCAGCACATTGGCGCACTGGTCAGTATAAACATTGGCAAAGCATCCAAAATATGTTCTGAGTGACGGATAATGTGCATTAACTTTATAAGCCATACCGGCGCTATGCACTTCAACTCCATGAATACCTGTGGTACAGAGATATTCCAGCATTCTGCCCACATAAACCAGCTCCCTGTCAATAGGACAAACCGGCAGGCTTATGATTACCTTATCAAGATAAGGCTTCATTATCTCCACAGTTTTTTCCACAGAATACAAGTCTTCAATTGGGTTTTTAAATGTCTGCCTGCAATAGGGATAACCGGCTATCAGCAAGTCCACACCGGACATGTCAATTTTTTCCAGTTCATCGGTAATTGCAACCGAGACTGAAATTCTGTACTGTTTTTTTTCGTTATTCTCCATCCGGAAACCCTCTCTTCTCAATTATTAGCCCGTTATTCCGGCGATTTTTTTTAATATATGCTTCATTCCGGGAATATTGAGCCAAAAGAAACTCGTGAGATTATCCCAGGGTTCTTCAATTTGTCGTCTTATTTTTTTCCAGAAAGGCGAGTTGCTTTTTGCGAGGAGCCATAGATGATTGGCTGAAATAACCTGTTTAAGCCCGATAAGATCATCCATGGTTCTGACATAGGCTTTAAACTTCAGGGGATTATTGCGATTGTCAAGAAGCCCCCTGAAAGTTCTCATAAGTTTACCGACAAGTTTTATTGGAAATTCTCTCCCCTGAATTTTAAAAATACTAACACCGGCTTCCACTAAATCGGGGACCATATTGTAAATATTAAGGTCTCCCCTCTTCAACAGATATCCGGTTTTATCCCCGATTCTGCATTTTCTTTTGCATGCAAGAAAACAATATCCGCATCTGTTTGCATTACCGATAATCATATCTTTTCTGCCTGTTCCGTTATCAGGAACCACCTGCTGGAACAGATAGGCGCTCAACTGACATCTGCCGTCGTAGTTGGAAGTATCATCTCCCACCGCAAAAACTTCCAGTTCCAGTCCTTTACCCGCCATTGCCCTTATATTTTCCAGAGACAGATCTATCATATCTCTGGGCAGAACAACCGCTTTAACTCCCTGACTTTTGTAATACTCTATTTCATAAGAATTGGAAGCTGAAATCTGGACGCTGACATGCACCGGTAAATCGGGCAATTCTCTGCGAACAGCTCTTATAAGGCCTATTTCGCTAACAATTACACCGCTCACTCCCCGTTTGGCATACTTTTTTATAAGCTCCATTGCATCGGGCAGTTCCCGGCTTTGATAAAAACAGTTCATAGCAATAAAAATCTGCTTTTTCCGGTTTTTTGCAAGATCAATAATGCTTTCCATCTCTTCGCGGGTAACTTCAAATATATCAGGCCTCAGAGACCATCCCTTTATACCTGCATATATAATATCCGCACCATTATCCAGAACCAGTTCTGCCATTTTAAGACTGCTCACAGGAGCGAGGATCCGGGGTTTCTCCATATATTATACCCTCATGCCACTAATTATAGCATTTTTTTGCCAATCAACCATAATACTGTTAACCTATAAAGAATTGTCCAATTAAACAGTTTAAATTTAAACCTTAATCGGTTAAATTTTCAAACAGGTCTTTCATCCCCTTAATTATATCGCAAATCTCTTTTTCGTCCAGCAATCCGCCATGAATTTTAAAAATATCGGTAATGGAAGATAATTCCCTGATTTTGTCTGAAATGCCGTATTTTTCAAATCTGAACCGGAATGCTTCATTTCGGTTTTCAAATTGATTTTCACAGAAAAACGAACTTTTGCAGATATCCGAGCATGTCCCTCCCCTTTTGGCGCTTCCGGTGATTTTGCCGTCGGAGTATTTCTGAAAAAAATAACTGCTCATTATACATTTTCCGGTGAAACCGAACTCTCTCACGCCGTCAGCAAACAGCTCAAGGCTTACCATACATTGTTTTCTTATTTCCCTGATTTCATTTATATCCAGAAATTCAGAAAGCAGAACAGAATCTGCACCTGCTTTGTTAAGAAAATCAACTTCCCTGAAATTAAGTGGGCTTAATCCTATGCTTGCCATAATATAAAGATCCGGAAAGGAGCGTTTTACCTTATTTATAATGCCGGCATCGTTCAGGATGACTCCGTCTGCCCCCATTGCTGCGAGAGTTTGTATGCATTTTTCCATTCCTGAATTATCACCTGCAGGAGGCAATCGGTTCATAGCTGCAAAGAATTTTGCGCCTTTACTGTGCGCAGCCCGGCATAACTCCCCTGCTTCAGGCAAGCCTACACCGTCACGCTCTTTTCTGCAAAACCCCTTGATTCCCGCATAAAACATACCTGCGCCCGCGTCGGAATAGAGACTGATTTTGCCGGGGGTTGAAGCAGGTGCTATAATCTCAGGCATTTTTCGCTTCCGCTGCCAGAGAGTCCACTTCAGTATTTACAGAAGCAATTTCCCTGTTTATCAAACCAGCTTCTCTCATTGCCAGTTCTTCAACTTTTCCCGATTCCTCCGGTTCAATGCCCGGGTTTTTCCCGATAAACTCAAGGGCTTCCCTGAAGAATCCCTTTTCAAAGGTTCTCATCCGGTCAACGGCGTTATTAAAACGAACCGCAGTTTTCTCTATTCTGTCAGATAGAGCAGGGTCGGAAATAGTTTTTCTTCTTAACAGATTAAGTTCGTCAAAACGGGGTCTTAAAAGTATATTTCTGATATTTTTCAGAGCCGTTCTTAAAGTTTCCACTCTGAGATCAGCGATTCTGTATGTTGGGATAACATCCATATCAAGCAGAGGCGAATCGGGATAAATTATTCTGCCTTCTTTTTCAAGCCTTTCCCTGATGGCAGTGCCCGTAAAAGGCTGCAGGCTTCCGAGAAGATCATCAATCCTTATGCAATCGGTATCCTTTTCCGCATACTCTGCAAAAGCCAGATTTTCTCTTACTTCTTCAAGGGTTGAGTAGGGGTCGAACATAATGAATCCCGGAAAACATTTTATTCCGATTTTCTTTATCAAATCAATGGCTTTTTTATTCTGAGCCGCAGTTACTTTTTTGTTGAATGTGGTCAAAGCACGCTCGATGCCCGATTCGAACCCGATAAACAGTGAACGGAGTCCGGATACTCTGAGCAGTCTGAGCAAGCCCTCATCAAGGTCGTTTACACGACATAATATGGAGAACTCAACACCAAGAGATTTTGCCATAAGCGCTCTTGCGATTTTGACCGCCCTTGTATTGCCTTTTCCGGGAATGCCGAAGAAATTGTCATCTGTAAAAGCTACTTGTTTTACGCCATGTTTTTTTGCAAGTTTTTCCACTTCATCGGCTATATTTTCAGGAGATCTTGCCCGCCATCTTTCTCCTGCAGATTTTCCGTAAAACGAATGAATACTGCAGAAAGAGCATGACATGGGGCATCCCCTTGACGAGGAAATTGCGCTGTAGTCATACATTCTTGCCAAATCAGGAAGGGTATCCCGTGAGGGATGCGGCAGTTTGTCAAGATCCGGTATAAGATCACGTGAGGGATTTACAATAATTGCTCCATCAAGCCTGTATGTCAGACCGGGGACGCTCCCCCACTCTTTTCTGTTCCCCAGCTTATTCATAAGATCGAGAAGTGTGAATTCACCTTCGCCTCTTACAACTGCATCAAAAAACTCAAAATGTTCCATTATCTTATCATGCAGAAAAGTGGGCAGATAACCTCCAAGAACGATAACTCCGTCATATCCGTCTTCTCTCAGGCATCTTGCGACATCTACGGAAGCAGTGAGAAACTCGTGAGTGGCTGAAAGCCCTACAAGCCGTGGTGAGTCTTTTTCGATCAGTTTTACGGTTTCCCTAATTGATCTTTCATTGATATACGAATCAATAATATTAACGGTGTAGTTGTTTTCCCTGAGATATGAACAAATATAGCCAAGCCCAAGATGTTCGAAGGGATTATGGGATCGGGTCGGTATTTCAATACTCCGCCTGTCTATGATGGGCGGATTGACAAGTACTACATCAAAACTCAATTCTACTTACCTCTTTTTAACAGGTTCAACAGGAATGTTTTCTGTTCGCCTGATATACCCAGGGAAATCGCCTTATCTATATACTGCTTCCCTTTGCTTCTGTTGCCGCTTTCCACATAAGCCCATCCCAGCACAGCGTTGTATCTGCCGTCAGCGGGATTGAGAGCCACAGCTTTTTCTGCGGCAGCTACTGCATCCTTAGTTCTTGAAAGCCCCATGTATGCTCTTGCCATTTCATACTGAAATTCACCGGTGTTAATAAATTTAACAGCATACTGGCAAAGGGCTGCGATGGAGTTGTCGTCTTCGAGATACTGCATGATTTCAATAAACTGTTTGTATGCAGGTGCACCCGACGGATTATTTTTAACAGAAAGCGATAAATATTTCAATGCTTTCGAAATCTGTTTACACCTTGTGTAGAGTATTCCTCTGTTGTAATCAATAATAAACGGTTCTGCGCCTCTGGAATAAGCCTGAGTGAATTCTGAAGCTGCATCCCGGAAGTTGCCGAGCTGAGTATCAATTACTCCGAGAACATAGCTTTTTCCGCCTCTGTCATTTTTATTATCAGGAGCATTCTTAAACTCCATTTTCAATGCTGTGAGTCGGTTTGATCTCTGATAAATCTGAACCAGCTTTCTGTATGGCGGAAGAAAATACGGAGCAGTTCTGATTGCCGCCCTGAGCTTTTCTTCTGCTGATTTCATATTTCCGCTGCTGTAATCACGGTCTGCTTCACTGTAAAAATTTTTAACACTTTGAGGAATATCCTGAGCAGTGTTAATTTTTTTAACAGGTGTTAAATTTCCTGACACCGGATAAAATTCATTGACGGAAATCCCACTTCTTCCTTTAAGGGCTTTATACGAAACAGTGATTTTGAAATCGGAAATATTCAGGTTTCCCTGATTGTCTTCATTCTGAACCACAAAGGGGTTGTTTTCGTCTTTCCACAAAATAATATACGGGCTGTCGATCTCACAGAATCTTGAAAGCCTTGTGGAGTCGTCGAATCTGCCCATGGTAGGATCCACAGGAACCCAGCCGTATCCGGGAAGATAAATTTCCGCCCATGCATGGGTCTCTTTCAGAATGGTTTCACTCTCTTTAAGAAAGAAGCCTCCGTTGTACCTTGCAGGTATTCCCGAAGCCCTGCACATTGTAATAAGAAGCTCTGCTGCGTCTGAACACTGGACTGTCCGTTTCGATAACGCCGTAAGTACCGGAGCGGCTTGATTTGTGAGCTGAAATCTGAAGTTTCTTATAAAATCATAAAATTTCCACAATCTGTAATATGGGTTAGGTTCGCCCATACCCACCTGCTTAACAATGTTCTTTATAGCCGGATCGTTTACGGGAATCCGGGCTTCAGGTTTGCAGAAGGCTGAAAGGGCTGCAGGAACATCTTTACCCACTTTATCCGCATCTATATTCCAGATAAGCCTTCTTGTGGAAATAACGCATTTATAGCCGCATTTAACTGTCTGTCCCGGTGCAATCTGTTTGAATCTGAACTCGGCGACCTTTCCCCTGTCGGAGCTTTTATATCCCATTGGTTTTGGAAAAACCTCCAGGGAATTAATTTTCTGATGGGGTTCGATTGTCATCACCACTGGAACTTCCAGTTTGAGAGTCTTTGGTTTCTGAGTATTGTTCCGGTATTCTATGGAATAGTCAAGACGAAACTGCTGTTCGCCCCCCTTTACCAGTTGGGGAAATGCCGTTGCGACACAACCTGCAATAAAAAACATTATCAAGAAAAATTTACAATTCCTAATCAAGAAAGCCTCCGGTTAATGCGTTATAAATATGATTTCCCCTCTAATCTTCGGTTTCCTTTACATTAACCTGCAAGAAAAAAGGAATTCGATGATAAATAATAAAAACACCATTATTTATTTCATTTTGGAAGAAGGAATATATACGAGTCATAATTCAGAAAAAACACCGCTCTACCTGGTTACGGGAGGAGCCGGTTTTATAGGTTCAAATGTAAGCAGCGAATTGGTTGCCAGAGGTTTCAGAGTAAGAATTTTCGATAATTTTTCCACTGGCCGCGAAAGCAATCTTGAAGAAATAAAGGATAAAATCGAACTAATCCGGGGAGATTTGACGGTATTTCCGGAAGTCGAAGAGGCTGTTAAAGGTGTTGATGTGATTCTCCACCTCGGCGCTCTCGGTTCTGTTCCCCGCTCAATAAACAACCCTATCGCTTCACACCATGCCAATGTTTCAGGAACCCTTAATATTCTCACAGCGGCAAAAGACAACGGCGTGAAAAGAGTGGTTTATTCATCGTCATCTTCTGTTTATGGAGATACGGAAGTTCTGCCTAAAGTGGAAACTATGGCGCCCAATCCGAGATCCCCATACGCAGTTACCAAAATGGCCGCAGAATACAACTGCAGGGTTTTTTATCAGATATACGGCCTTGAAACAGTTTGCCTGCGGTATTTCAATATTTTCGGACCAAGACAGAATCCCAATAACCAGTATGCAGCAGTGGTTCCAAAATTTATAAAAGCATTAATCAGTGGCGGGCAGCCGGAAATTTTCGGAGATGGCGGGCAGAGCAGGGATTTTACATTTGTTGAAAATGCAGTAAATGCAAACCTGCTTGCAGCCACAGCGAAAAATGCCGAGGGAAAGGTTTTCAACATTGCATGCAACACAAGGGTTACAGTCAACTATATGGCAAAGAAAATCGGTGAATATCTCGGTAAGGAAGTTAATCCCACATACAGGGAAACCAGGCAGGGCGATGTGCGCCATTCTCTGGCGGATATCGAACAGGCGAAAGCAATACTGGGATATAAACCTGCGGTAGGTATTGACGAAGGACTGCACAGAACCGTAGAATGGTATAAAAAGAGGGAATACGAAGGGCTTTAACTAATAGACTGCAAAATCGTAATGTCGAGGAACGGTAATGGATTTAATGAATCATACAATCACTGAAGAACTGGTGAATAAAATCGAATCGGGAACAGCAAAGATAGCTGTCATCGGCATGGGCTATGTAGGCCTGCCCCTTGCCATAGAATTTGCATCAAAAAACTTTTCTGTAACCGGCATTGATATAGACAAAGACAGAATCGGACTGCTTAACAAAGGCAACAACTATATCTTTGACGATCACGGGCAGCTTGGAAAAGCAGTGGAATGCGGAAATCTGAAAGCTACCGACGATTTTTCACTAATCGGAAATGCCGACTGTATCTGTATCTGCGTCCCCACCCCCCTCGACAGACACCGCGAACCGGATCTCAAATATGTTATCAATGCAGCGGGAATGGTGGCTAATTACCTGAAAAAGGGACAGCTTGTTACTCTGGAAAGCACTACATATCCCGGAACCACAGACGAAGTCATTCTGCCTATCCTGGAGAAATCAGGGCTTAAAGTGGGAACCGATTTCCACCTTGCCTTTTCACCTGAGAGGGTTGATCCCGGAAACCAGAGCTTTAATGTCAAAAATACACCGAGAGTTGTTGGCGGAGTAACATCAGGCTGCACTCAAGCCGCTGTCGCCCTTTATTCAAAGATTATCGACAGAGTTGTGGAAGCTTCATCCACAAGGGTTGCAGAGATGGAAAAGCTATATGAAAACATTTTCCGCGCCGTAAACATTGCCCTTGTAAACGAGCTTGCCCTTCTGAGCAAAAAAATGGATATTGATATCTGGGAAGTCATCGAGCTTGCAAAAACCAAACCCTACGGTTTTTTACCCTTCTACCCCGGACCCGGAATGGGCGGACACTGCATTCCCATCGATCCCTTCTATCTCACATGGAAAGCCAGGGAGTATGATTTTAATACAAAATTCATAGAACTTGCAGGCGAGATCAACACCAGAATGCCTTATGAAATCACCCAGCTTATTACAGAGGCTCTTTCAAGCCAGGGCAAATGCATAAAAGATGCAAAAATCATGATTCTGGGAGTTGCCTACAAAAAAGACATAGCAGACTACAGAGAATCTTCCTCACTGAAAATCCTTGAAATACTTATGCACAAGGGTGCTGATGTTTATTATAACGATCCCCATATCGGCAGAGTGCCCACTAACGGACATTTCAGCGATTCATCACCATTAACAGGCCTCGACAAATACGACTGCGTTGTTATCGCCACTGATCATACAGCTTACAACTATCAGAGAATTCTTGAAGAATCAGTATTGATAGTTGACACGAGAAATGCTCTGAAAATCAGGAATAATCCGAAAGTGTTCACTCTTTGATATGAAAATAGGTGTTTTATCAGATACCCACGGAAAACTTAATCCGGGAATTGCTACTGCCTTCGACGGAGTGGATATGATCCTTCATGCCGGAGATATCGGGGATATAAGGATATTATACGAGTTGGAGGGAATCGCACCGGTTCAGGCAGTATTCGGCAACTCCGATTCTTATATCATAGCAGGTGAAACAAGGGAACAGATCGTTTTTGAGGAAGGCGGAGTTAATTTCGCCCTTACCCATGGAGCAGGAGCTTACAATAACATCCTTGAACGTCTGGCAAATATGTTCCACGGCAGAGGCATTGATATAATTGTCTTCGGACATACTCATAAACCTTATGCGTGCAGCCACGGTGAACACTTTTTCTTCAATCCGGGCTGCGCATCCGGCAGTGTGGGAATAATCGAGCTTAACGGCAACGGCAGCTACAAAACACAAATAATTGAATTATAGTCAGGAGTCAGATATGAGTTTCAAACCAATGGGAACCCCCATAGCAATAGGCAGCTTTCCTTATACAAATCCGGCTGAAGCTCTGGATGTAATAAAAAAGCATTTTCCTGAGATACCCCTCTGGCCCCAGCTTCCCATAGCTGATCCTCAGGAGCAGATGTATGTTCAGTATTATGAAGGCATGCCCGGTATTGTATATGACGAATCAAAAATGAAACTTGTAGCAACCGGTGCAGATGACCGCTTCTTTGAAGAAATGGCAGAGACAATGACCCATGCCATGGAAGAGAATCTGGAATATTTTGCCATAACTCCGGAAAAAGCCAGAGGCTTACACTATTTCCTGACTCAAAAACAAGCTATTGACGAACTCAGACCGGCTTTTGTAAAAGGCCATATCACTGGTCCTGTCAGCTTCTGCCTCACTGTAATGGACAGCGAAATGAAGCCTGTGCTTTATGATGAATCTTACAGGGAAGCAATCACCACATCCCTCGCCTGCAAAGTAAAATGGCAAATGGACCAGCTTAAAAACCTGAACGACAATATAATTGTTTTCATAGATGAACCTTATCTTTCAAGCCTTGGCTCATCGATGGTGGCTCTTTCCGCTGAAGATGCGGTTTCAATGATTGGCAGCATCACAGCAGTGGTAAGGGAAAAAGGCGGGCTTTCAGGTGTTCACTGCTGCGGCAACACCGACTGGCAGGTTCTTTTTGATTCAGGCTGCGACATAATCAGCTTTGACGCATACGAATTCGGAGAAAACTTCCTCCTGTATCCCGACAGCATCAAATCATTTATTGAAAACGGCGGTTTCATAGCCTGGGGTATTGTCCCAACTTCCGACGAAATTCTCAAAGAGACAGAAGACACTCTCTGGGAAAAGCTCGAGGAACTCTGGAAAAAACTGGAAGCCAAAGGTATATCAATTGAAAAAATCCGGGAGCAGTCATTCATTTCACCTTCCTGCGGTCTTGGCAACAAAGAAGTTGACATGGCAGTAAAAATGATGGAAATGTGCCGAAAGGTATCGGATAAGGTGAAAGCTTAAATTTACAGTTGTTCAGGATTAATCGAAAGATTGAAACAGGAATATAATGATGCACAAAAAGCAGATTAGAATAGAATTACGTAGTTAGAAGTGGCCAGTGGCACTGAATTGGGGAAGGCTTGTTTGGGATGGCATGTATGAATGAATGGATAGATAGATAGATAGATAGATAGATAGATATGAATTTCCGCAATTTTTGAAGATTTAGGGTTCAGGTTTGCAGTAAAGACGGACCCTGCGGGTCCGCGTCGGGGTTGCAGAGATAGAGTAGAAACAAGTTGCACAAGGCTTCACAGGCTGCGCCAAAACTCTGGATTTTTAATACTGAAGTTTAGTATGCAGCAATTATTACTAATTTTTCTTCCAATTGAGATGTAAAACAAGAATATTTAAAGCATAGTTCCGGAACCAACATCAGACTTCAGTCTGGTAGTAGGCATAACCGCACAACCACAAGCCCAAACCATTTCAAGGTTACCCTTTTATAGAATATACCTCTGAACTGAAATCATAATTTTGCCATATTTTGTGCAAAACCCTGAAAAATGATCCTACAAGATAGCTTTTTGCATAATCACTGCAACCCCTACGCGGACAAAAAGGCTTCAGCTTCGCTGCCAGCCCGCCCCCCCCTTCAAACTCAAAAAACGAAAACATAACTCCAATTGCAGGGGCGGTGCCAATGTGTCCGCCCGCAACCACCTCCCGTTAACCGCAATACCACTGAATTAAGGTATGGATTAGTCTGCCCGCTCACGAGTATTGGAGCGGTTTGCCAAGCTCCCGGAGAAAACATTTTGAAAAAAGTTTCCTCCGAACCTCCATCCCAAAACTTTTGAATTGGGGGACCGACGGGGGGGTTTAGGACCGAACGGGGTTTGGGGACCGTCAAAAGAGACCACGCTTTTTTAGGAAAAGCGAGGTTCCCTCCAAACCTCCCTCCTTGAAAAACAGGAGTATTGGGTATTGGGATTGGAGTGGTTTTTGCTAATTCAGTGGCATTGGTGTAGGACCCAATGCCTATGAATTAAGGTATGGATTAGTCTGCCCGCTCACGAGTATTGGAGCGGTTTGCCCAGCTCCCGGAGAAAACTTTTTGAAAAAAGTTTCCTCCGGACCTCCATCCCAAAACTTTTGAATTGGGGGACCGACCGTGGGGTTTAGGACCGACCGGGGTTTGGGGACCGTCAGAAGAGACCACGCTTTTTTGGAAAAGCGAGGTCCCCTCCGAACCTCCCTCCTTGAAAAACAGGAGTATTGAGCTTGAGGATTTGAGCACATTTTGCTAATTCAGTAGTATTGGGGCGGGAATTTGAGTGGATTTTTATTAATTCAGTTGCATTGCGCCTGCGATCCGGTAGTTGTTGGCGGAAGCTTGTGGCTATTGAGGTTTTATATTCCGGTAAATTATCGGATTTGCTGAAAATAAATAAAACAGGGATTGCTTTTTACAGCTTATCCCTGTTTTTTATTTAAACTGCTTTATTCTTTGCAGATTTTACCATTCTGTGGATTCATTAAATCCGTGTTATCAGCTTCTCAGAGCTGCGCCGTATTCTGCATCCAGTTTTTTCAAAATAGAATCCATTTTACTCTGCACTTCTTCATCGGTGAGGGTTCTGTCCGGTGCTGAGAAATAGAGTTTGAAAGCTAAACTCTTCTTTTCTTCGGGAACCTGTTTGCCTGTATATACATCAAAGCAATAGGTTGAGCCGAGGAGAGGCATGCCTTCGTTGCGGATTATGGATTCAACTTCGCCTGCGGGAAGTTTTCTGTCAACAACTACAGCTATATCTCTTTCAATAGCGGGGAATCTGGGAATTTCTGCAAATTCTTTCCTTTGTTTGAGTGCAAATAATTTATCTACTGAAACTTTTGCAACAAAAACTTCCTGGTCAACATCTTCTGCTGCAGCGATTTTCGGATGAATTGCACCCATTACACCGAGAGAAACTTCACCTTCGGGAGTCTGAGCGATGATTTCTGCGCTCTTTCCGGGGTGGAGATAAATGTATTCGCTTCTCTTCAGCTCCACTGTGATTCCCAAGTCTTTACAGAGAGATTCGATGATTCCCTTGAGTGTGAAGAAATCATATTCTGTTGACTTTGCAGCAGAAGCTGAAGCCAGAAGGGTTAATTCCCTTCTCTCGTCAGGTTCGTTCTCTCCGCCTTTATCAGTGTAGAATTTGGAAATCTCGAAAAGTTTGAATTCGAAACGGCGGCTCGACATATTCCGTTTTACTACATCAACAAGATGAGGCACCGCATCAAATCTCATAAGTTTCTGATCAGAGGTTACAGGGTTGGCTACCCGGAGCAGGTTTGAACCATCTATGCCGTATCTTTCCAGAACTGCTTCATCCTGCAGGGTCAGTGTTACGGTTTCCATAAGTTCGCAACGGGTGAGGAATGATCTGATGTAATCCTCAAATGAAGCCATAGGTGCTGTGAAACCGATGGAGATTCCTTCAGGCTCTGTTGTGGGTATATTATCATATCCCCAGAGTCTGGCGACTTCTTCGATGAGGTCAACTTCCTCGCCGATGTCTTTTCTGACTGTGGGCACTGTAACAATGAAATCTTCTCCCTGATCTTCAGTTTCAAAATCGAGACCGTTGAGAAGTTTGCCTATGGTGGCGCGATCTATTTCAGTTCCTAAAATTCTGTTGAGTCTTGAAGGTCTGAGGGTAATTTTCACAGGAGCCGGAGGCTCGATTCCGCATGATGATTCGCCGGCAAGAATAATTCCGCCATATTCGGCAAAAAGTTTGCAGGCTCTCTGGGACGCGAAATCAACTCTGTGGTAATCTATGCCTTTTTCGAATCTCTTTGATGATTCTGAGGGAAGTTTCTGCCTAATTGAAGTTCTTCTGACTGAAGCCTGGTTGAAGTTGGCAGCTTCAAGCAGAATGACCTTTGTATCGTCAGTAACTTCCGAATCCTGACCACCCATTACGCCGGCTATTGCTACAGGCTTTTCAGCGTCAGCAATTACCAGAATATCAGAATCCAGTTCTCTTTTTTCTCCATCGAGAGATACGATTGTTTCGCCGGGTTTGGCGGGACGGACGATTATTCTTCCGCCGCTTACCTTATCAAAATCAAAAGCGTGGAGAGGCTGTCCGGTTTCAAGCATTACATAGTTTGTAATATCAACAATAATATTGATGCTGCGGACACCTGCGGCATAAAGTCTGCCCTGCATCCAAAGGGGAGCTTTTCTTATATGTGCGTCTTTTATGATTCTTGCAGAATATCTGGGGCAGAGTTTAAGATCTTCAATTTCAACTTTAACCAGATCTGATGCTTTCTGCTCAACTTCTGAAAATTCAATGGAAGGCATTTTTATCTTTTTACCGAGAACAGCGGCAGCTTCTCTTGCTATACCGAGAATGCTGAGCTGATCGGGTCTGTTGGCAAAGGTTTCGAACTCAAGAATCGGATCATTCAGACACCAGAGTTTGGAAATATCCGAGCCGGCAGGTGTATCATCAGGGAGAACCATTACGCCTTCACGCTGATCTGCAGGGAGGTCCTTCAGTTCAAGGCCCAGTTCCTTAGCGGAACACATCATGCCATTGGATTCTTCGCCTCTGATTTTGCCTTTTTTGATTTTTAAGCCTTCGGTAAGTTTTGCACCGTGGAGTGCAACGGGAACTGTGTGCCCTTCCCTTACATTTTTTGCACCGGTAACAATCTGCAGTGTTTCGCTTCCTGTGTCAACATCTGCAATAACAAGTTTATCCGCATTGGGATGTTTTTTTATGGTCAGAATTTTTCCGGCATAAACACCAGAAACTTCAGGTGCAACATAAGTTACGGTTTCGGCAACAACGCCTACTGCCGTTAATTTTGCGGCGAGTTCCGCAGCGCTGATATCTATATCAACATAATCTTTAAGCCAGCTTAATGGTACCTTCATTTGTCCTTTATCCTCCTGTGGTTTTCCTGAAAAAAAAGATTATCCAATTATACACGATTTACTTTAAAAAATCTGCAGTTTATTTACCCGAAAAACTGAAATTTCCTCTTCAGATTCAGTCCCGGCGCTATTTTTTTCGTCTTTATATGCCTGAAGGCTCTTTTAATGCGAATTTTTATGCGGCTTAAAAAAGCTGCTACCTTTTCAGAATCAGGTTTATATAGTAAACTGCTGTATTTCTGAAACCAAGAAACAGAACGGAAAGATAAGCGGCAGCACCTGCAAGACACAACAGAACCAATGTATAAAGAGGCTTGAGATGGATACCGGCCATGGGCGGTATTTTAATTACCCCAAGTATGGCAAGGGACATAGCTGCACAGGAGCAGAATGCGGGAATCAGGGACTTTATCACATCAGACATTTTCATGCCGATCATTCTGTTAATAATCTCCTGCATTACTGTGGAAGCAATTATCTGCATGATCAAAATACCCGCAGCTACAGCTTTCAGACCTGATAAACAGGCAATCCAGATAACGATTATTTTTATAAAGACCCAGACCAGATTCCACCAGAAAGCGAGATAAGCTTTACCTTTGGCGAGAATAACGGAGCCTGACGGATTGCTCAGGGTTTTCAGCAAGCCTGCCAGAGCCATAACCTGAATGAGAATTAGGCTTGGAAGCCATTTTGATCCGAATACGGCTTTTACAAAAGGTTCTCCGGCAAAAATCACTCCTATGAGAAACGGAGAAACGACCAGAGCGAGAAGCTCCATAACCCTGTGGTATCCTTTTCTCATAGTTTCGTCGTCATTCTGGACTTTTGCAAACATGGGAAAAGCTACTCTTGTGATTACCGGATTGATTTTATATTGTGGAAGGGTAACGAGTCTGTAGGCGAAAGTGTAATATCCGAGGGGGGTGGCTCCCATAAGTCTTCCTATAATAAGATAATCAACATTGGAAGAGAAATAATTAAGTATCTTCTCCCCCATCTGAAATCCGCCAAAACTACTGTAAGCTTTTAAATCGGAGAGTTTGAAATGAAGTCTGGGGAACCATTTTCTGCCTTCAATCCACAACAACATAATTGAATTGACAGCCTGAAGTATAATCTGTCCGAATACGAGTGACATTACTCCGTATCCCATATACGCAAGGGCGATGCTGGCTCCGTAACCGATACAGGATGATACAACTGAGATTTTGGAAAGGACTCCGAATTGTAGTTTTTTTTGCAAAACAGCCTGAAACTGCTGTCCCGGGGTAAGCAAAAGAAAAATAAATGCTGAAGCACAGAACGGTGTATGCAACCGGGGTTCTCTAAAATAGAGTTCAACAAGAGGAGCCAGAGAAATCATGGCAGCAAAAAGAAAAATGCCCATTGCGAGATTAAGCCAGTAAAGGCTTGAAAGTTCATCGTCGGAATTGTCCTGACGATAAATGATGGCATTGCTTATTCCCATATCGGAAAAAGCCTGGGCAAAACCGATGACGACGGTAATCATGCCCATTATGCCAAAATCTTCGGGTTTGAGCAGTCTTCCGAGGATGATTACCGAACCGGTTTGCAGCAACAATACGATAACCGCTGCCGATCCTGTCCATTTAATGCCGGAGGCAGCGAGCTTTCTGAGATCCATATTATTCGAAAAGTTTTAATCTGAGAGCAGTGATAACAGCCTGTGTTCTGGCTGTAAGATCAAGTTTTCTCAAAATCGAGGAGATATGTGCCTTTACTGTAGCTTCTGAAATAAACAGTTTACCAGAAATTTCCTTATTCGAGAAACCTTTGGTAAGCAATTCGTAAACTTCCAGTTCTCTGGAAGAAAGGTTCTGGAGGATCTCCCTTTTTTTCTGGTTTGTTTCGCCTTTATCCGCCATCTGGTGCATCATTTTTGTGGCAATAGCCGGATGTATAACGGATTTTCCCTGAACGATGGTTCTGATAGCTTTAATAAGTTCACTCTGTTCGACATCTTTGAGCAGATAACCATCAACTCTTGCTTCAACAGCCTGTGTGATATGGTCCTGATCATCATAAAAAGTAAGAATCAGAACTCTTGTATCTTTAAGTTCCGATTTAATTTTTTTTGCAGCCTTAATACCGGCATACTCGTCGTCGCCCAGCTTGATATCCATCAATACAATGTCAGGTTTGAGCTCCAGCGCTCTCTTATAAGCTTCATCACCAGTCTCTACTTCGGCAAGAAGCTCCATGTCCTCTTCTTTTAATATATTGGACTTAATGCCTCCGCGAATGAGCTGATAGTCTTCCACAATAATAATCCTTATCATTGCGTCTCCCTTCTGATGTGGATGAAAAACTCCCCTGACCTCAACCCTGAATAGAATTCTTTATTGTATAGCGTCCTTCCTTTAATAATACAAAAAAATACTATTTTTTATATTATTGTCTAATTGACAAACTACCTTCTGACTTCAAACACAGAGTATTCATCGTCGTCGGTAACTCTGAGAAAAACATCCATCTGAAGTTCTCTGAGGTAAAGTTCGGGAATATCCTGTGAAGTGTAGTAGAACAACCTTGTATTGCCAGCTTTTAAGTTTTCGATATCCTGCTGAGTTTCCACAAGTCCTGCAGGAAATCCTGTGGCATATTTCATCATAAGACATTTATCAGGTGAAGGAGAAATGAAAAACGCCTCAATCTTTTCGTCCCGCATCTTCATTCCAATTTCCTTTGCCCGTTCATAATCTCTTCCTGATAAAGCCTGTGAACTTAAAAACGGTTTTCCCAGATTCAGTGAAATTATGCACAATCCCAGTATCAGAATTCCTGCAATACCGGCTGCATTCCTGTTGGAGCCGATAAACTTTATTTTTTCAAGTTGAATAACACCAAAAGCCATCAGCATAATCATTGGGAAATACATATGAAGCGAAAATCTGAAAGCGTCACTGCTGTTTGCATTTGAGTAATCACCAAACGGAAACGGCGAGAGGATAAACCAGGAGAATGCAAACCATAATAACAGCCTGACAGTCCATTTCTGTTTTTCCCTAAAAGCTGCAAAAATGCCTAAACACAGGACTATGGTATAAAAGATGGGATTGATCTGATTTTTGCCGAGGAAGAAGAGCAGATTATTTACAAGATTGGCGCCCATATTCTGCCATTTGTTTTCAAACCCCGGTCTTGTTTCTATGGTGAAAACCTTTGCCCTTTCAGTGTCAAAATGTCCTGAAGCCATAATCATCATGGAGATTGAAGCAAATAATATCAATATTGCAATGCCTGCAAGAATCGCTTTCTTTCCGGGCTTTTTTGCGGCGGCATAGAAGAATACTACAAAGAGAATTATATAAAGCATGTTTTCAGGCCTTACATTAACTACTGCACACAAACTTAACACCGCTGCAAGAAAAGTCTTATTTGTGGGATAAAGCCTGAAGAAGAATGACATTGCGAGAAAAAGTGCAATAAAAAACGCCGATGCGGTTTCAGGCGAGGCACAGCCGGATAACTTTACAGCTACGGGTAAAAACGCCCAGAAAGATGCGGCGAGAAGGCCCAGATATTGTGACAGCATCCCACCGTTGTTTTTCAGCACTTTTTTAAACAGAAACAGACCTGCGAAGAAGATTAAAAAAGGTGTTAGAGATGATAACACGAGATTTAGAAAAGCTGCATTTTTATAAGCAGCTCCTGCAAACTTAAAAACTATTCCGATAAGAACTGCCCAAAGCTGTGGATAAGGTGGAAAGAACTTCTTTACGCTCCAGGGTTCCGGCGGATAACTTCTGTAAACTTCAGGGGTTGCCTGTCCTGTATGGCTAATATTTTCTCCGGTTGCCACATACAGAAATTCATCATTGAATACAACAGGTGCAATACCGGTGTAGGCAAATCTGGCAGCTACGCCTCCCAGAACTATTATTAACAGCAACACACAGACGGCAGGTTTGATGAATGAAAATTCTTTTCTGTTTTCCCTGATGGCTGCAATAACAGAGATTATTAATCCTGCAAGAAGAGCAAGGATAAAATAAACATAATAACTTACTAAAAATGACTCCAAAACCAAGGTTCCTCTCTTATTTCGTTTCTTTCTGATACTTACTTCACAAAATTGCCGATTATGTTATTCCCGTCCTGTAAACAAACAAGACGGTATTTGCTAAATATAGCTGTGGTGGAACATATCCGGAAATTTTCTTTAATACCGTTTCATCAGAACATCTGCGATTCAGAGCGGACTGCGCCATCCCTATAAGTAAAGGTCTGAATCAGTCGTCTGCTGCATTTATTCGGAAAAACCGGTACAACTTTTTGTTTTAACCGGCTTTAGCATTATTTTTCGTGCTTATCGTTATTTTCCCATTTGCAGAAGCTTTAGTCCTGCTTTTATTTTCCGTTTTAGTTCGCTAAAGGATTTTAATTTTCCTATAGCTTTTACAATATAAAAAGGACTCATATAAAAAGAATGATATGCTTTGGCTACAAGTTCCTCAAGCTGGGCGCCGGTGAAATTTTCCTCCCAGTATCTGACCCGGAATGATTCGTCAGGATTTTCCGCAAACCTGAGCCAGTAGTCTTCTTTTATAATCCCCTTTTCAATAGCATCATTATATAATGATGTAAAAGGCAGAGGTATTGTTATTGAATAATGCACATAGTCCGGAGCCAGTTTTGATGCAAATTTTATAGTTTCCTGAATTTCATCATAAGTTTCACCGGGATTGCCTATCATAAAATCTGCATAGGTGGCGATACCGGCTTTTTTCGCAGCTTTCACTGCGATTATTGCCTGTTCCGGTTCAAAACCTTTTTTCAGAATATTCAGAACTCTTTTACTGCCCGATTCCACCCCGAACTGAATCCTCTGGCAGCCTGCCTTTTTCATTGCCTGAAGAATCTCTTCATCTACCAGATCCACCCTGCACCTTGCATCCCAGACGATTTCGATTTTTCTTTCCCCTATCTTCCTGCAGAATTCAAGAATCCGTTTTCGATCAAGGGTAAATGTTTCGTCGAAAAACAGAAATTCCCTGATTCCGAGTTTTATACAGGCTTCAATTTCATCTATGATATGCTCAGGTTTTCTCATTCTTACCGTTTTGCCCCCGGCAGTGTGGCAGAATGTGCATTTGTACGGACATCCCCGGCTTCCCATTATAGCAGTTGAAAAATCATCCCTGCCTACGACGGTGCTGTATTTTTTGTAAGGGGTCAACTCCCGCATCGGAAATGGAAGTTCATCAGGATTGCTATGTATATAGGGAGTTATCCGGGATCCTTCCGGAGATTCTTTCCCTGCTACTCCTTCAACTGACGAAAGATCTTTAATTTCACCTTCTATATAGGAAAGGAGCCTGAAAAACGGAATTTCGCCCTCCCCTGACACTATATAGTCTATTTCAGAAAAATTCAGGGTTTCTTTCGGATATATTGTGGGATGAGGTCCGCCGACCACTATTTTCGCCTTTGGCGCCGCTTTTCTTGCTGTTTTTGCAGTATCAAGTACATCGAGCAGTGCATAAGTAATAGCATGAATACCAACAACATCCGGAGCAAAGCTTCTGATTTGTTCCTCCAGTTTTACCTGAGGAATATTGTCAACAAGGGCGTCAATTACGGCAACACTGTGCCTGGATCCCTGTTTAATGATATAGGAAGCGATGGACATTAGCCCCAGTGGTGGCAGGTAGCCAAGTCCTTCCTGAATCTTCTGCATATACCCGGGTGAAAGAATCCGGGGCTGGTTTGGAGCAATTAGGAGAATCTTCATATCCGGATTATAGCAAAAAAATAATATGGATGCTATCTGTGAAGGTTATTCGGACAGAATGTTTAATTAAATATTTTTAAGGCAAAAAAATGCAGGTACAGTTAGTTGGATAATATATCATTTATCAGGGAAAACATTGCTGATGTAAAATCCCGTGTGGAAGCAGCAGCTTTAAGATCCGGCAGAGCAGCTTCTGATATTTGTATTGTGGCGGTAAGCAAAACATTTGGAAACGATCTGATTGAAGAAGCTTATGCTGCAGGAATGACCGAGTTTGGCGAAAACTACATTCAGGAAGGTATCACCAAGGTAACCAGCCTGAAAATAGAACCCCGCTGGCATTTTATCGGTCATTTGCAAAAAAATAAAGTCCGACTTGCGGTAAAGCATTTTTCCATGATACAATCGGTTGATTCTGAGTCACTTCTTGAAAGAATCAACAAAATCTCGGAAGAAGAACAAAAACGAACAGATGTTCTGATTCAGGTAAATCTCGAAGGTGAAGAGTCCAAATCAGGTTTTGATCAACAGGATATTATTCGGACAATCGAAAAGGCAAATGAAAATAAATGGGTAAGAATCTGCGGCCTGATGCAGATCCCCCCTTTTTATGATGATCCTGAGGAAAACAGGAAAAATTTCCGACAATTACGCAGGATGTTCGATGATATAAACAAAATAGGATTTCCCAACTGGAACGGGTTGTTTCTTTCAATGGGAATGACCGATGATTTCGAAATAGCCATCGAGGAAGGTTCAAATATGGTCAGGATAGGCCGGGCTATATTTGGATACAGAAGGAGGAAAATTTAATGGCGTCGGGCATAATTGAAAAAATCAGGAAATTTCTGGCAATGGAAAGCGATGAGCTGGAACTGGATGCCAACGAATCGGTAGAGTATCAAAGTATGGCTGAAAAATCAAAATCATATGTAGTTGAAGAACCCACACGCCGCAGAGCGCCTGTAGGCACTCCCGGAATGGTGAAACAGGAAATTGTAGTTTTTCAACCCGGTGCCTTTAACGAAGCGCCTCAGATTGCAGAGCATATCAAAGCGCGTAAAACCGTAATTATTAATATGAAACGCACAGACAAGGATCTGGGCAAAAGAATCATCGATTTTCTTAGTGGTATCAATTATGCTGTTGATGGCAACTACCAGAAAATTGCCGATACTATTTTTATTTTCTCTCCGTCCCACATTGAAATCACAATGATTAACGATATCGATTCCATGCCGGGCGATGAAACTTTATTCGGAAGATAGGAAGACCAGGGAGCGCTAACTTATGAAATCATTAACAAGGACGGCATTATTAGTCCTTTTCCTGTTGATCGCCGGATTGACAGTGAATGCACACGCCCGGGAAGACAAAACAGGCAATTTCAATTTTAATGAAACCACAGGCCTGATTAACATGCCTACAGCCAGAACTGTTGACTACAGAGACATCAAACTGAGCGTCAGAATGGCTAAAATGGGCAAAAAAGCACCCCTTAAAAACAAAAATCAGACCAACACCCCCGGACCCAACTCAGGTTCGATATTCGATTCCGACTGGTGGATTGACAACAACGGCGACAGAGAACTGGTAATAAGCCCAATTAGAAATATTGAGCTTAGCTTTATGAATATCCACAGCTACACAGTATCTCCGGTTATCGGAGGTAAATGGGTATGTGTGAAGGAAAGCGAAAAATTTCCGGCTATTGCCATAGGAATTCAGAACGCCACAGCAGTCAAGGAAGATTCCAATGTGCACAGTCAGGAAGTTATTGATGCCAACAGCAAAGTTGCTCCTTTCATAGTAGCTTCAAAAAGCTTTTTTAAAGATAAATGGCTCGATCTGTCCGCTGGTTATGGCGATGGCAGATTCAGAAAAAGGATTTTCTACGGCGGACAGGCTTACATGGACAAAAAGAAAATATGGAGCCTTGTAGGTGAATTTGACGGAAATATATACAGCTATGGGATGAAAATTAAACCTTATAAATCCAGATGGGATTTTGGTGCATTTGTGCAGAATGTGGAAAACGTGGGCGTTACCATAAACTACACAATCAAGTATTAATTAAATCATCTATAGAGGTATAACATGAGCGCTCCCTTCATTTTTTTCGATATCGGAAGCACCCTGATGGACGGTCCTCCCGTATCTCCCCCATCCCGTTTTGAAAAAGAACTGAACCTGCCCGGCGGAAGCAGTGATTTGATTGAAAATATTCTCTTTACTGAAGATATTACATCTCACGAAGCTCTTACCCACAGATTCAGCCAGGCTTTTCCCGAGCTGACTCCTGATGCGGGAGAAATCATAAAAAATATCTGGAATGCTCAGATTGAAGAAGGCTGGGAAGTTGCCGGTGCCAGAGAAACACTGAATATGTTTTTATCCAGCGGCTGGAGAATCGGGATAATTTCAAATATCTGGCATCCTTATTTCCAGTGTTTCAAAAGACTTTACGGAGATATGCTCCCCCATTTTGAATCTATGATTCTGTCATATAAAGCCGGCTGCAGAAAACCGGGACAGAATATCTACAAAAAGGCATTAACCTCGATTAACGCATCTGAACACGAAGATGGCGGAACACACCTTGAAAGCATAACAATGGTGGGAGATTCATATACTCAGGACATTCTTCCCTCTTTGAATCTTGGCATGAAAACCGTGTGGTTTTTGAGGGAACACGAAAGAGAAGCTGATAATCTCAAGAAAATCATCCTTGGCCATGCCCCTCTTCCAACTATAGCTGTATCTGATTTGAAAGAACTGAGCGGGAGAAAACTCGAATACCTGAAAACCGAATTTTCAGTTCTGACCCTATAAGCAGGGTTAGATTTCAGATATTTGCGGTTTGTTTTTCATCGTATGCTTTATGTGCCATTTCGAAGAATTTTATTATCTCTTCAACTAGCTTATCATCTTCGCCTGCGAGAGCAAATGAATTGATATTTGGAAGCCCCATCATTTTGAGATACATAAAAAGCTGATATTTGTGGCATGCGTTATGTTCTATTATGTTAAAAGCTATAAATGGCATGGGTTCGTCATCCACAGTCCAGAAATATCTGCTGATGTTCTGAAACTCCTCTTCATCCATGAGATTCAGAAGTTCAATAACTTTTCCATATTCCGATTTATAGTATTCGATAGCTTTTTCAGTGGATGAAGAAGGATGATTTGACATATATTCGAGGAAATTTTTATCAAGCTCTCTGAAGCCGCCTTCGAGTATGAGTCTGAAAAATCTCTGGGTATCACCGAGATGATGCAAAAGTTGTCCTGTTGTCATAAAATCCCCTGTAGCCGGTTTGAAATCCTCCTTGCCCTCAGGGACTTTTTTCATCAGATGAATAGTGGTATCCGATAGTGTTTTGTAAGCCCTTATAAAATCTTCCATACACCCCATAACTCAACCTCCCGTTTTTGTTCTATGCTTCTGTATATAAAATGCCGCCGAATTTCTGTTTGATAACATTATCAAATCTGTCGGCAAGAATAGCGATTGTTGTGATAACCGTCATAAGGGACTCTTTATTTATCTCTTCTCCAAGCAGCACATGTTCGAGCCAAACTGCGAGATTATCTTCGTCATAGGAAAAATGCCCTATAAGCAGTCTGAAATTTTCTTTGGCAATAAATTCGAACAGAGCCGGACTTTCAGGAACATCCAGATTTGTAATGGAAAAAACCTTGACGATAGTTTTACCTTCAGACCAGGTGCGCGGGCAAACCATAATTCTGGCGGTTTCATATTCTATTAAAAAATCGCCTTCACTGTCCTGTTCAAAATTTCCGAGTCCTTCTGTCAGATATCCTGCAATTTTATCCCTGAGGATATTCAGTATAGCTAAAGCATCTGCCATTCCGGTTATTCGCCCTTTCATCCGTCATTTTGGTTGTATTTTTATTAATGAAAAGATAAAACAAAAAAATATGATGTGATTTATCCCCCTGTCAGGTAAATTTTACCTGCTTATATTTTTTCCTCCCATTTTTATTATTCCCTGATTCGGGATAGGCAGGAAATTAACATTTTGTTAATGAGCAGGTGCTTTAATTATAATTTCAAATGTATTATAATTTCATTCTTAAATAGTATTTCGGTAAATTATTATTCAGTTTTTCCAAAGGAGTATAAATATGGACAGGATTGGTTCATTTCAGACGATAAACCACATTGCAGTTTCATCACCCTCAAAAGTAAGAACCACTGAAACTTCAGGCACAAACGAAGCATCCCTGACATCATCAATGTCTGCCGGTGCTGACAGCTCGGATATCACAGGGCTTGCACAGCTCGAGACTCCTAAGGATTCGATTAAAACCCTTGCCAGTGGTCTGGGATATGCAGAATTTCCTCAGGTTTCACCTGACGGAAAAAAGCTGGTTTTTAATGTGGTGGCTGATTATACCACATCCCAGATGTTCATTATGGATTCTGACGGTGGAAAAGTAAAATCACTGTTCACCGGTGAAACCATTACTCCGGACAATTTCAAAAGCTTTATGGACGAACGCAAAGGAAAAACTGACGAACAGGGAACATGGTCCCACGATGGAAAAACTGTTTTTTACAGAACCAATGAAAAGGGAACATTCGGAATAGCAAAATTCAACCTGAAACACAGCGAAAGCGAACTGCTGGTTCATGATCCGAATATGAATCTAAAACACCCTGAGGAAACAGAAGATGGGTTTATTGTTGGTTACGGCGGAAAACCCGGGCAGAAGTTTAAAACTTCAGAGGAATATTCGGATATCTTCATAGCAGATCCCAAAAAAGGCACATATGAGCTTATCACCCATTCCGATGGTTCTGTTGCCTACAAACACCCTTCCATTATGGACGGCAAAATACTTGCCCACAAAGAACCTAAAGGCTCGGAAGATGCCAATGCGGATTTGGTATTAATCAACCCCAGAAACGGCAGGGAAACCAATCTGACAAACACTCCGAACGCAGATGAACGCCATCCTTTTTATAACGAAAAAGTTGATCTCCTCGCTTTTCATTCAAACGAAACACACGATAAAAACCTCTGGATATCCACTGCCGACGGTAAGAAGAAGTGCCAGCTCACATTTTACGGAAAAGCTGCCCAATCGCCCTGCTGGTCTCCTGACGGCTCAAAGATATACTTCGTTAAGAAACTTGATAACCAGCCCGAGGGACAGCCTTTCTATAACAGACAGGCAGATATAAGAGTAATTGATGTAAAGGATGCTCTCAAAGATCTCAAAAAGCAGTCTAAACACCAATTGAAGCAGCTTGAGGAAAGCGGCGCTGACAAAGCTATGATAAAACAGGCAGAAGAGAAACTGGAAACCTACAAGTATTTTCTGAAACGTTACGAATAAGAATAACCCGATAAATGCAAAACTGCCCGTATCAATGGTTAAGCGATACGGGCAGTTTTTATTAATAAAAGTTATTTTCCTAATTGATCTCCGATTTCACGCAGATGCCCGATTTTGGAAAAGAGCCATTCTACATCAAGGTTTTCAAGATTTTCGATAAAATATATCAATTTGAGGTATTTATACTGAAATGAAAGTCTGTCGAAATCTCCCAGTTCGTTAATCAAATGGCGGTTTTCTTCTTTTGCCAGAAATTCCCTTACAGGTTTTTCCTCAAGAGTTTCGATAAAATACCTGTCGTCAAATTCCTTAACATCAATCTCAATTTCCTGAACCGGAATAGCGCCGGCTGATTTAAACCTTGCTGATTTAATATCAGTATTTTCAATAGTGAGAACCAGCTTAAACGGACAATCCACTTTCACTTCCGTATCAAGCAGAAAGCCGCCTTCCGGATATGGACTGAAGTCAACATTTATTTCCTTGTTTTTCAGCATACCGGTCAGGGTAAGCAGATGTCCCTGTGTATCATCCTCCCCCATTACAGCTACTTTCTGATATCCAATACGCTTTACAAGAGAACGCACTGTCCCCGAATCGAGTTTCTCTCTGAGTGCTTCAAGTTTTTGTTTTGCTATTTCCGTTATCATAAATCAGGACCCCCTTTTAGGCGGAAATTCGACTTTTTCCATTCAAATCCTTTTGACGGTAGAAGTTTTTATAGCATGATATTACAAACATACCCAAAAACACGCAAAACTTCAATAGTCACTTTTATATCTTTGAATCAGAAGAATCAGGCTGCAATTTTTTTCCGCACTGTGTGCAGAAAAATAATCCGCCTTTTACAGATTCGCGGCAGTGAGGGCAGATCATCTTATCAGGAATAATTTCGGAAACATCATTCTTAACCCTGATCAGAGGTTCGCTCCCACTGTCAATAGCATCTATCTCCGCAGCTCTGATCAGCCTGTAGATATGCACAGCGGATGAACATGCATAAACTCCGGGAATAAACAGAATCAGGGACAACAGAACTGCTGCGGATAAGTATGCAAATAAAGCAAAAATATGATAAGTGAAAGGAACAGGACCTGTAAGGATTTCAGTATTAACAATAAAACTCCCCGGAACTGCAATACCAAGTTCAACAGCTTTGAGCTTGAGGGCGCCGGCGGCAATACCGGCAAGTCCCGGAAGCGCTGCTGCGAAAATTCCGGTGAATGCAAGCATAACAATGAAAGTGGAAAACAATCCGGTGATAAGATAAACAATAAACCGTATCGGAATGTAATTCAGAATCGAAAACACTCTCCTGAACACCCAGGTGAAGCCTTCTTCCTCTACGGCAATAATGGCAGGAGACAGATAAAAAGCCATAGCAAAAACAAGAAGTGATGTGATGCTTATTAAAACCAGCGGAATAATAATTATTCCGAGAATAACCTCACCTGCAAATTTGATATTTCCGGTAAGAAGAAGTAAAAAAGCCGATGTTTTGATAATTGCACCCAAAATAATAATAACGCAGGGCACCAGCAGATAAGCAGGAGCATATGTTATGGAAAACCCATGACAAGCTTTCATATCAAGGGGGCTTTTTCTTACATATTTGATAAAAACTGCCCTGCAGACACAACCTGTGGAAATCAGCAATACAAGATATGCCCAGAACACACCGATAGTTGCTATGGTATTTCTGAAAAAAGGATTATTAAATCTGGAGGCAACAAAAAGAAAAAAAGCAAGGGGAAGAAATGTGTAAATCAGCCTCTTCAGAAAAAAGCCTGCCAGCTCCAAATCAAACATAGCTTCAAACGAATTCATCTGCGATTTTACAGCTTCTTTCATGGTTACCTCCGTTACTGCCCGCGAATTTGCAATCAGTGAAATTGATATATTTTCCCTCTGTAATTTCCAACAGCGGGATATCTGCCAATTTCCGTATTATCCCTGAAAACAATTATGTTTTCATTATTCACTTCTACCATATTGCCGCTTCTTACCAAATCATAAGTTTCCAGATCCCTGAAATCCCCAAGAAAGTAAGATTCATCATACCTTATTCTGTTGCCTCTGATTTCACCATTAAGAGCAAAAGCTTTTTTTTCATTAAACATAAGATAAGGCAGTTTGAGATGCCACTCAATTTTGTCAGCAAATCCCCTATCCAGCTCCCGGATGCCCTCAAGGACCCGCTGAGCCAGCTCCATAGTAATTTTGCAGTTGTAACTGCAGGGGTAATGGTGTATGAGAAAATAGACGAAATCCATCGGAATATGATTGCACAAATAAGAAAAATCTCCATGAGTATTTTTGCAGACTTCAAAGGGCGTGTTCCATTCCCAGCAGTAATTGTCCTCACAAAACCGTCCGTTATGAGCTGCATAAAATTTGACACAACATTCGGGAAATCCGAGAGTTGCCCCATATCTGTAATTATCAATGGCGGGCTGGGCAAGCTGATGCTCGCCGACAAACAGATTGTACCAGGTCAGACTCCGTGCTTCTTCAATCTTATCCTCATATTTTGAAATAAAAGCGTGCACAAGAGCATCTCTCCTGTTTTCATCAAAAGGAACCGCTATCATCTTTGTTGTGCCGGGATTTCTGAATCTCTCTTTTCTTTTCAGAAATTCCTCATCGGGAGAAGCAATCATCATTCCATTATGTCCGACCAGCACCCCATGTTTTGCCGCTTCATCTTTCAATTCAAGATAATGCTCATACCTGATAAAAGTATCCATCAGGGGTTTTATACCAAGATAAACGGCATAAAACATCGGAAGCTGCCGGTATTCAAGTTTGGCAAACATCTTAAAAAGTTCATTGTTTTCCGGTGTGTAAGGACTGAACATTATGACTCCGTTAAATAATTCACAAATTTTTATAAAATATTTTATAATCAGGAATTTTTTCCTTGAAAAACAGATTATATAAATCTGAAAACAACTACCAGAAAGAAACTGGTTAAAGAATCAAAGCATAAAGGAGAAAAAAGATGTCTTTAGTAGGAAAAAAAGCCCCCGATTTCACCGTTGAAGGTGTCATAAACAAAGAATTCAAAGAGTATAAACTCTCTCAGTTTGAAGGAAAATGGGTAGTTCTGTTCTTCTATCCCCTCGACTTCACATTCGTTTGCCCTACGGAAATCAAGCAGTTCAACAAACTCAATGAAGAGTTTGAAAACGAAGACGCAGTAGTACTTGGCGCATCAATCGACAGCAAATTCGTACATCTCGCCTGGCTCGAAAGAGATCTCGGAGATCTCAAATTCCCACTCCTTGCAGACATCACAAGAAAAATCAGTCATGATTACGGTGTGCTGATTGACGAAGCAGGCCATACAATGAGAGCAACATTCATAATAAACCCCGAAGGCGTTGTTCAGTATGAAAATATCCATGTGCCCGCAATCGGCAGAAGCGTAAAGGAAATTCTGCGCTGCCTCAAAGCCCTGAAAACCGGAGATCTCTGCCCCGTGGAATGGGAAGCAGGCGAAGCAACTCTTGGAAAAGCATAAAAAGGATTAAGAAAAACTAAGGCGGTTTTGGAAATCCTCATATAAGTTTTAAAAAATGGGAATATCCGGTTTCGGATTCCCATTTTTATTTTCTAAGAATTTCATGCATGTAAATTATTATTTTTATGGAAAACGAGTAATTTCTACTGTTTTTTTCGAAAAATTTGAGAATAGAACCTCGCCATTTATTACATTTTTCCAAAGTTACATGCTACCATCATAGATATAACTTTTCATTTTCCACATATTCCTGTATTACCCATGCCAGATATTTACATTTAAAACCCATTCAAACACAGATTTAATGGCACATTCCACACTTCGACAAAATAAATAAAAAAAATTTCGCAAAACACTTGACCTAAGCCATAAGATTTTGTAGAATAGCGGTGGAGAGTTGGCTGAGCGGTCGAAAGCGGCGGTCTTGAAAACCGTTGTGGGGGTAACTCCACCGGGGGTTCGAATCCCTCACTCTCCGCTTAGAAGCCCAACAGGTAAGACCTGAAGGGTTTTTTGATTTTCGGGGAAAAAGCAGGTAATGTCATAAAAAAAGGAATACTCTGATGTTGATGTTTTGGCGATTGTAGATGATACCGAACAAGCTACAAGCCTTTTTGTTAAAATCATTTCTTTAAAAGTTCAATAGTTTTTTTGCTACCATATTTTCGTGCTAAATCTATCGGAGTTTCATTGTTTTTATTCGTTATTTTTTTGTTGGCTCCGTTTTTCAGAAGGCACTCTGCATAGGCGGCATTATCCGTCAGAGCTGCATAATGAAGAGGAGTCATTCCTTTTGCTGTAACAGCGTTTACATTAGCGCCAAGCTTCACCATCAGATTGATATTTTGTATAGTAGGTTCCATCTGTTTTTGAAGATTTCCGGGGCTATCTTCAAATTCCGTAGATCTCCAGTTATTACAATAATTAATAAAATGCAGCATTGTT
>JAJTBE010000208.1 GCA_021287065.1 Bacillota bacterium | reverse complement strand
TGAGAAGGTTAATCGGTATTTATGTGGAAATTACCTTATAGCCAAAGGGATTGACTTCTTTTTGGGGTCTGGAACCCATCGAATTTATCATGATTTTCTCAAAAAAAAGTTGCGGGAGAAAATTATTTTACATATAAAATGCGCTCCAGCCTTGAAAAACCGTCAAAACCTCCCGCACTATATGGTACAAGGGTTTGAGTGCGTTTTCGGGGTGTGTGTGCTTGAATATTTTTCAACCACCCCATTTCCCCCGCAAACTGCTCCGCAATCCCAGTATCCATGCGGGATTAAAAGGCAAGGGTTTATAAACCCTCAACCCCGTAAGGGGACGGAAACGTTGCAGGATCTTCGATGCCGTCATAGGCAATATCGTTTATAAACCCTCAACCCCGTAAGGGGACGGAAACAATTTCTTCCGTCCCATACATCTAAATCCTGATTGTTTATAAACCCTCAACCCCGTAAGGGGACGGAAACTATGAACTCAGGTTCTGCACAAAAATATGATCTTTTAACGTTTATAAACCCTCAACCCCGTAAGGGGACGGAAACCACTGATTAACTCTGAGGCAATTTGGAAAAGGTTTGTTTATAAACCCTCAACCCCGTAAGGGGACGGAAACGCCCGGCAGTCATAGCAGTGTTACCTGCTGCCGACGGTTTATAAACCCTCAACCCCGTAAGGGGACGGAAACCTCGAAAAGACCGCGGGAAAGTAAAGAGCTTCGAGGAGTTTATAAACCCTCAACCCCGTAAGGGGACGGAAACTCTTCTTATACCTTTAACATATCCATTAGGATCCACCACGTTTATAAACCCTCAACCCCGTAAGGGGACGGAAACCGGGGAGAAACATACCGTTTCCCTGCCCGTTCCCATAGTTTATAAACCCTCAACCCCGTAAGGGGACGGAAACAGGGACATAGGGTCTGTACCCACTGCCAAAATTGAGTTTATAAACCCTCAACCCCGTAAGGGGACGGAAACCCTCCATGAGTTATCTTTTGTGCGATAAAAGGCAGTTTATAAACCCTCAACCCCGTAAGGGGACGGAAACCATCACAATAAATGCAATAGCGAAATATATGCTGTTGTTTATAAACCCTAAACCCCGCAAGGGGGCGGTTTTGGGAATTTGATTCTTTTGTTTTTTCAGGGAATAGAGAATTAAGGCTTTTCTTTTTATGATGTATTCAGATCGTTAATAAACATCGCGGTTCAATGGATGATATGTTTTTTGGAAGCCGTTGAAACGGCTGGACCGTTTTTATCGGTTGACGATCGCCGGGTTAAAACCCGGCGCTGTTCCCAGTTTTTACCCCATAAAGGGATGGTTTGTGTTTTTTCTGGGGAATACTGAAATTTCATTATTCATTTAGCAAAAGTTTTTTTATTTTTTTGCCATTTTTCACAATTACTGATTTGGGTGTAACTTCTTTGATTATCCAGCCGCCACCGAGGTCAGTTCCTATTGTACCAAAAACACACCTTCCTCCGTTATCAAGCATTACCTGATAGTTGCCTTCGCTTGACATGATTCCGCGGACAGTATAATAACAATCTTCGATTTCATCATCGCTTGTTTTCCCAAAATTTTCCGAAAAGAAGTCGTCTTCAGGTGAGCTGGGATAAGTGTATTTATAGCTCGGGGTTGAATATGAATATGATTCTTCAGATGTCGAAGATTTTGTTTTTTTACTGACAGATACAATTTTTGCAATTTTTTTCTTTTCCGGTGAAGGTTTTTTGCCGGTTTTTTTTTGTGGAGGTGTTTTTTTTACCGATTTTGGAATTGCTTTTTTTACTTCTGGTATTTTCGGGTGGGTGTCTATAGTTACGGCCGTTTGAGACAATGTCGGTTGTCCTGCATCAGCTATTCTAAGATTTCCGGTCTCAGACTTATTTTGGCTGATCATAGCAACTATTAACAGAAAAATCAAAAAGCCCATTATATACAGACTTCCGAAAACAAGTGATTTCTCAGTGAATTCTGCTTTAGTCTCTTGATTTTCTATTTTTTTCAGTATATTACTTTCATTTGCCTTTACTATTTCAGGTATCTGAACATCAGTTTTTGCTTGAGAATGGTAAATAGAGTTAAGTTTTTCAAAAATTTCGTCTGCATTCCGGGGTCGGTTTGCAATAACCAGATCAAGCATTGAAAGTATTAATTCATCAAGCTTTTTGGGAATTTCAGCATTAATATCAGATAAAGGCTCAAAAGTAAATGGTGCGCGGGATGGATCTTCCGGATCGATACCGCTGAGAAGATAATGCATTAATGCGCCTAATGCATAAAAATCACTGGCAGGTTCAGCGAAGCCTTTGTATTGTTCAGGTGGGGCATATCCGGGAGTGCCAATCTGTGTGCCTCTTTCATGATTATCCAGAACTCTGGCGATTCCAAAATCGACAAAGATCAATCTTCCATTTCTAATCATCAGGTTGGACGGTTTCAAGTCGCGAAAGATAACCGGCGGATTCTGCGAGTGCAGATATTTCAATGTGCCGAGTATCTGCTTTGCAAACTCAACAACTTTTTCCGAAGCAAGCGGGAGCGTCAGTTTATTTTTGATTACTTTATCCAAATCCGGCCCTTCTATCAATTCCATTACCAGATAATAATTTTCATTTTGACTGCTTGCAGAGCTTAAATTTGTAATAAAAAAATCCAGTATTTTCGGAATGCCCGGATGTTTAAGGTTTGACAACAGATCTGCTTCTTCCCTGAATTTCTTTTTTGAATACTCAATATCAAACCCATTGCTGTCGGTAAAATACAATTGTTTTACTGCAACCTTCTCTTTTGTTGATGTATCCAGTGCTTCACAGACACACCCCATTGCCCCTGATTTTATTTTTTTGATGATTTGATATCTGTCATTCAGAAGTTCAATTATCTTTGTTCCTGCAGCATGAAAGCCTTTTCCGCAGTTCATACAGTATAGTGCATCTTCAGGGTTTTCTTCATTGCAAAACAAACAGATTTTTTCTTCTTCCATTTTATTAATCCCCTACATTTCATGTTTTAAGAAATGGTGTCAAAGTTGCAGCGAATATTTGGTAAGCTTTACATAAAGATTGTCTTCTGTAAATCAAAGCTGCTTTCATACTGTTTTTATATATTAATCAGAATTAACATAATTTCACCAGAATCTTTGTTTATTTGAGTCTACCAATTTATTTTTATTTCTTTTTTTAATATAGGGAGATACTATTATCAGATCAATTCTGCTTTATTCACCATAATCCTTTAACCTTCCAGCGGCTGATCCTGTGCCAATGCCCATGAATTAAGGCATAAATTTATCTGAACGCTCACGAGAATTATATCCATTCGCCCAGCTCCCGGAGGAAAGTTTTTGAAAAAAGTTTCCTCGCGTCCACCCTGCGGGCAGGCACCCGCCATACCAAAACTTTTGGAATTGGAGACCGACCTGGGACCGTGGGGATTTGGGACTGTCAGAGGGCACCACACTTTTTTGGGAAAACGGGTTTTCCTCCAAACCTTCTTCCCTGAAAAACAAGGGTATTGGGCTTAAGAATCGGAGTAAATTGTAATAATTCAGTGGCATTGTCCCCTACCCCACCGTAAGGGGGCGGATATACTTTCCACGCACACAAACCGCTTTTTCAGTTGATTGCTTTTCTGATAATTCAGCGGTTATTTTTATGCCGAAAAAGAAACACCGGACTGAGATTCAGCCCGGTGTTTTTTGTTATTTATACAGAACAGTTGACAGGTATGATTTGGGGTCTTTGCGGAAGGTTGTTTCCATCAGGTCTTTGTATCTTCCGATGAACCTTTCGTGTTCCTCTTTGGGGAAGTCGCTGTGTCTGATGGCTCTGTCGATCAGGCGGTCTACATTTCTGTCGTAGAATTCGACCATTTTTTCTTCAAGGCCCTTCCAGTTCTTTTCGCAGAATTCCTGGAACTGGTCGATTTTGAAGTAATCGCGGCTCATTTTGTTGCAGAATTCATACTTTTCGAGCTGGGATACTTTGGGGTCTCTCAGCACTTTGAAGTATTTTTCGTGCTCGGTGTCGAGCCTCATGTCGAAATCGGTGACAACCACGAATGTAGTCCATTTCACAAGGGCGCAGATGAGCCACGGATAGTGGGCGTGCAGTGATGTGAAATAGCTGTCGGGGCAGGCGTTGGCGTAATCAATGGGATGGATGATATTGTTTTTGATCAGCGCCTCGAATGAGTTATATGTCCAGCGGTGGAATGAGTTCATGAGAAGGACATAATTTTCGAGCCTTTCGAACATCTGTTTGTCAACGGTAATCTTTTCCTCGCTGTAGTGTTCGTGGATGGGAGCTTCGGGTTTATAGCGCATAGGAAGAACTTGTGGTCCGATTCCCATACATCTGATAAATATGTCGTAATCCTCGATAGCTTCCTGAATGTGGAATGGCCCTCTGGTCTGGTCGTATTTTTCATAAAGTTCCTCAAGGCTGTTAACTTTATAAACATCTACGCCGCCGCCGCCGAGTGCTCTTTTGAGATAGATGGGGAATTTGCCATCGAAATATTTATTGACTGCATCTTCTATGTAGTTGCTGTTTTCGTAGAAGATAGCTCTGGCTCTCTGGATTTTCTCGGTATAGTTGTCGATCCGTTTGATTTTGTTGTTGATAGCTTCCCAGTCAACAAATCTTCTGTCGGGATCGAAGCCGAGTTTGGTGTTTTCAAGAATCAGTTCCTGCTCGTTGTGCCATCTTTCCTGAGCGAGCTGATCGGGGGTGTAGGGATGAAAATCAGGCAGAAGAACAGTTACGGGGTGTCTGTCTTCAGGATGCATTGCTCTTATGATAAAGTCAGCAGTGCTGTGCTTGTCATAATTGTCATTTGTCAGGCTGTTGTTAATCATCCTGATGCCGGAGTTGACTCCTGAATGAGTCCAGGCTTTTGAATATTTGTTCCAGTGTGATGAGCGATCTATTACGAGATCAGCTTCCTGACTGAGATCTTCGCCGCAGAGAAGTGGACGGAATTTAATGGTATCCAGTTCCACTTTGAAGTCATTACCCTTCCATTTAAGTTCAGGGCGGGCGAATTCGTAAAACTCTGTGATTGTCTGCCAAAGCTCCACATCGATGGGAGTAAGCAGCATTTTAACTTTCCTGGTTTCTATGGCCGTTTACCTCTTCTTCCTGTAGAATACTTGTTTACAGAAAGTGCAAAGGCATCAATCCTGGGCGAAGCAGAGAGCCTCCCCGGTTTTCCGCAGTAAGATCCTTCGCTTTCCGCCCGGAGTCCGGAGTTTATGAATTGTGTTTCACAAATCCCCAACAGGCAGTTGTATGCCATACTGCAATTTACAATCTCTGTAAAACAAAAATATTTATTTTTGATTCTTTAAAACGCAGTGCGTTCCTCCCATGCAAAGCAGATATTAAAAAAAATAAACCGGATATATTCTTATCCAGCTTATTCTTATTATAAAACCTGAATTATCAGAATTTACTTATCGTCGTCTTCGTTATCGGAAGGGGGCTGAGGCGCTCTGGTAGAGAGAAGAGGCGCCCAGGATACTCTGTTTCTTCCGTTTTTCTTGGATTTATACAGAGCATCATCGGCAAATTTGATAAGGTCTTTCTTGTTATCAGTATCATCGGGGAAAGTAGCCAGACCGATACTGGAAGTAATCTGAACGGGTCTTTCATAGAACCTGTTCTGAACTGCCTGCCGGATAGCTTCAGCCTTCTGAATGGCATTCTTTTTATCAACTTCCTTGAGCAGGATGATAAACTCGTCGCCACCGATACGACAGACCAGATCCGAATCCCGTGTGTAGGCTTTCATCAGAGCGGCAAACTCCTTGAGAACCTTATCCCCTTCAGGGTGGCCCAGAGTGTCGTTATACTGCTTGAAGTGGTCCATATCAACGGTGATAAGAGCCAGTTTTTTATCATAGCGGGTTGCCATTTTGACTTCTTCGGTAAGTCTTTCCTGGAAGTATCTGTGGGTATAAAGTCCGGTAAGACCGTCGGTGATAGCCATGGTGGCAGTGCGTTCGTAAATCTCTGCGTTCCTGATGGTCATAGCGGAGAGATACGCCACATTTCTGAGGAGTTCAAGAGCTTCTTCATTGAAGAAATCGGGTTTTGAGTGGCCCAGATAGATTGCACCCATAACCACATTTTCCACAATAAGGGGGACAACCATAACCGAGCGTTCGTTTTCTATGAGGACCTGAAGCTTGGTTTCTTTGGTTTCCGTAAGAAGCAGTGACTTTTTATTATGGAAAATCCAGCCCAGTATATTATCATGATCCTTAATAGGAAGCTGGAAGTTTTCGAAAATTTTCTCGTAGGGTGTGATGTGAATAAGGGGAACAAAACATTCGCCGGATTTGGTTTCTCTGATAAGGAAAACAGCACCGGTCTGATAGTTGAACATTTTTTCCATACCGCGGATGATAATACGGAATGTTTCATCAAGGTTGAGGGAACTTGTCAGATCCTGACCGAGATCCAGAAGGGCTACTGACTGTTGAACCTTGATATCCAGTTTTTCATTCAGGCTCTGAACATTTTTAAAGTTGTCCGCAAGCTGTTCGTAGAGTTGGGAGGTTCTGATGGCGTTGGAAGCGGCGTTTCCAAGAATGGAAAGAAGATGAAGATGATCTTCATTGTAAGTGCCGGATCTTGTAGCGCCTACATAAACAACACCGATAATTTCATTTTTCACGACAAGGGGGACGCAGACCAGAGAGCGTTCATCCTTAAAAATACGCTGTTCGCTGAGGGACTGCATATCTGTGATAAGGATGGGCTTTTTATTCTGAACGACCAGATTGACGATTGTTTCTTCAAGTTTGAGGAGTGATGAGTATTCGAGAATATCTCTGTAAGGAGTAACGCTTTTTGCGGCTACCAGGGTTCCTTTGTTGATAAGGAAGATTACACAGCTCTGATAAACCATCAGTTTTCTGATCATGGAAACGACGATTTCAAGTGTACTTTCGATATTAACACTGGTTCCGATTGACTGACCCATTTCAAAAAGGATTGAAAGTTCGTCAACTTTTTTCTGAAGGTCAGTGGAGATTTCCTTATTTTTATATGTTGCTGTGCCAAGATCTGATTTAAGCTCCGCAATCTGAGATTCAAGTTCTTTCTGAGCGACAATGGCGATTTCCCTGATTCCGTATTCGAGGCTGAGTCTTAACGCATACAGGGGAATCAGGATAAGAAGCATAAACCAGGGGCTTACATGGTATGCAGTAATCATCAGTGCGCCGAGAGGAGCCAGAGCTATGCTGAAAAGTATGACTTTCCCCCTGATGACATTGTAACTGCGTCTTGTTTCGTCATCGAGAAGGCCGGTTACCGTTGTTGCAAACATATAGTCGAGCCCGTAATATGCAGCTCCGCCGATTATCATCGCTATGATATTCTTCTGAGACAGGAAACCTGCTCCTGAGCTTACCACAGAGAAAATAATACCGGATAGCGCAATATTTATAAGAGATGTGGAGAAATCCGCAAGACGATAGAAAATGTTCTGCCTGTTAATAAACAATTCCCTTGCTGCCAGTGCAATGGCTGCAATGGCAACGGCCATGGGAAAACCGAATTTGATCATAAAACCGAAATATACGCAGAACGATAGTGAAACATATCCATATTTTGGAATTTCCACTGCGGTAACTTCGAGTGCAACAGCAAGTATCAGGAAGATAATAGCTGCCATAGTAAAGCCGCTGGTTTCCGCAGTTGACGCTTTGATATAGAAAACCGACCAACCAAGAAGCGCCAGCGAAATCACCAGCAGAATCGTAATGTATGCTCTGGCTTGCGATGGTATTCTCTTCAATTTAACACACCCTAAAATTTATATACATTTTCTGAGTTCAGTTCTATAGAGATAGGCTTATCCTTCTCTACATTTATTACATTTCGCCAGAAGTATCCTTTTTTCCCTCCGGGAACGGTATAAATACAAATTAGTTCATATTTTCCCGGAGCAAGGCTTTCAAAGTAGAAATTCCCGCTTTCGTCAGAGGCAGTTTCTCTTACCAAACCGTGGGTTGAGAGATAATCACCCGCTGAACCCGAAGCCATTTTTCTGAGCTGTCCGATGGAAACATCTTCGGGAATTTCTTTTGTGAAACTGTAGATTCCAACTTTCATCCGTTTGAGAAAGAATTCTTTTCCCGTACCTTCCTTCAGACAGATGCTTCCGGAGATTCCTTTGTCCAAAGCCGGTTTTCCAACAGAAGGTCCCGGTACATTGCCAGAAGGTGATGTGGTGATGTCAAGTCTGGCTGATGAAGTGTCGAGATTGAGATTTGAGGGAAAAACTTTTGCAAGATCGGAAATACTGACATAGATTTCCCCATCCTGTTCGATAGCCTTTACAGGGACAGGTTTGTTATCCAGATAAATTTTTAGACCGATTTTACCGGCGAAAGCGGGCAATGCAAACAATATAGCTGCTGCAGCTAATAATATAAGAGTTTTTTTCTTACTGCTCATTGGGTATCCTTCTTTCAAAGACTATGGTTATTAATCATCAGTAAGGAGAATAAGCCTGATTGGGTAGTTTGAGGCATCCTCGGGCATAGTTTTAACACTGATTGTGCGCGAACCTCCCGCAGGCAGGGTTATCCGTGAAAGGCGCACCATTTTATATGCTCTTGTAAGACCAACGCTTACAGGGCGGTCATCAAACGAAAAAGTTGCCGTTGCGATTCCTCCCCGGGGCTGAAAATAGAAAGAAACGGATTTTTCCTGTGGATACGGATTTTTCAATGTAATGTCAAACTCATACATGATTCCGTAGCTTCCCTTATTGGGTTTGCCTTCTATGAAACTGGGGAGCGGAGAATCTGCAACCGCAAAGAAAGTCTCTTTGTCATCAAGTGAAAAAGACCCCTTTGTTGTGATGGAAGTCATAGGATATGCGCCTCTGGCGTGCCTGTCGGTGTCAGAATTGGCTGTTTCGACGGCGAAATCGTGGTCATCGCCTTCGGAGGCATACATAATAACCTGAACAGGACCGCCGCTCAGCAGGTGAAGATCTGCAGTCGAACTAACCACTTCATTGGGCTGAAGAAGCACTCTTCTGAGAGGGACTATGGACTCCGGGGGAATCTCGATTATTCTTCCAAGATTCTTTTCCTTATAATCAAAAAAGAACAGATTGTTGAAGTGGCCTGCGGCAACCCAGTCTTTTGACGGACCGCCCAGAGCTTCAACAACATGCATTCTTGCCATTTTTTTGGTTCTGTTAACCAGATAACAGCCGAGGTAATGAGGTGGGGATTTTTCCTCGCCCTGATGATAATAACGAAGTCTGACCGGTTTATGCCTTATAACCGAGGCATCGAAATATACTCCCCTATCCTTTACTTTTTCAGGATGGTTTGAAAGTGCAAGAAATTCACAGGGTATTGAAGGTACATATTCGTTTTCGACCCGAATGCTGACATTTCTTGTCATCCCCTGAGGCTTACTGACGGAAGCCTGAGGATTGTTACCATTCTGTTCATCATTGCCGTCATCAGGTGCAGCCGCCGGTGCCGTTGGTTTTACCGAGGGAGCTTTCTGAGAAATCCTTCCGGAAAGTTCACAGCTTCTCCCCGGCATCAGGTTTGGCACTGCTGATGATCCCGTCAGGGTGAAATCCATTCCCCTGTCGGCAAAAAAGTCGGTGACAGTCCTTTTTATAAAGGCGCTTTTTGCAGGTTTTCCTGTAACAATGATGGTGAAATCCGCTGCATTTGCCATATTATACTGTACAAAAACAGAAACCAGAATAATAATAACAAGTCTTAACTTCTGCGGAAGTCTGTCGAACATTTGTTTGACGCAAAATCCATCTGAGTTCATATTACTTTACCACTTCTCCGAGAATACCGCTGGTATTGACGATTCCCATTTTTGAAAGAACGCTGAAGGGAATTTTCACTTCTCTGGTGCCTGCTGCGTACGGACCTGCTGTGCAGGATGGGAAAATTACAACCAGTTTGCTATCAGTAACCACAAACCATTTGTAATTATTCAGATCAGGAGCTGCTCCGGTTTTTGCAAAATCTGCCATGTCAGGTTCCTGTTTGTTCAGGTCGCTGATGCAGTATGATGATATTTTTTTCAGATAATCGGATTTGGGATTAAATAATGAGGAGAAAGAAACCACTTTTGAATTTTTCAGATCAAAAACAAAGGTTTTATTCAGAGGCTCAGGATGAGCACCACCGAGAAAACGGCCGCCTTCAAAGTTAAAGCTGGCATATCTTGCTGTTCCGCTGCTTGTGAACTTAATGACAACATCGTATCCGGCATGTGACTTCAGACCTTCTTTAATAAGGGAATTCATCTCTTTTTTGAAATCGACTACACTGTCCTGAGCATATTTTTTCAGAACATCATTGCAGTATTTTGCAGTTTTCGCATCTGACAGTCCGGTAATTTCAGGATATGTAATATCAACTTTGTATGAGGAAGTTTTTTCAGTCAGTTTTGCCCTGTTGACTTTCCAGAGAGTCTTTTCTCCAGCCATACAAGCTTGCACGGTAAAGAGAAGAATAACTGAGAGAACAAAAAATCTTATCTTTGTTTGCATGATAAACCGCCTTACTGCTTTACGCATTTACTTCACAGATTGTTTCTACAGATCAAAATGCAAGTCCTTTGAAACCCTCAATTTTAGCTTAAATCAATAAGCTCTATTCAGGTAAAAAGGGAATAATAAAATTATACAGAATAATACACAGCACACTTCAGCAAATTATAAAGAAAAACTCAGACATAACTATCATTTCCCACCGGTAATCCGATTTGAGAGGATCGACAATTTGAAATTTTTCAGATTCGGAGACTGGCCAATCAAGTTTAAGATTATGAGTATCACTGTGTTCACACTGATACTGATTTTATTTGGAGTACACTTCTTCCTCGATCAGGCAATAAGCGAAAGACTCGT
>JAJTBE010000115.1 GCA_021287065.1 Bacillota bacterium | reverse complement strand
CCTGCTTTATCATAATTATTAATTTCCGCACCTTTTGACATCAGGAAAACGATCATAAACTTATCTTTCATTTTAACGGCAGCAACAAGAGGGTTGACATCAACATCTTTACTGTTAACCGAATACCCAAGATTAATGAGGTAATCAACAGTATCTTGTTTGCCACCGGCAACAGCAAAGACAAGAGGGGAAATTTTAATCTCAGAGTTTATTTTTTCTCCATTCTCAATCAGCTTTTTTATAATAACATTGTTACCTTTATAAGAAGCTATATGAATCGGCTTAGCATCATAAATAACGCCTTTTTTTCCTAAAAATTCAGGAGAATTCCAGCAGCAATAATTCTTTCGAATTTTAATAATTGCACCATTTTCAATCAGCCACAACGCAATTTCCGGCTGATTAAAGATAATAGCTAAATCAAGCGGAGTTTTTCCCTCAGAATCTTTCTCATTTATTAAAGCAGGTTTCTTCCGGCATTCTTGTTTAACATTATCAATATTGCCTACATAAACAGCATAATGAACTTCATTATAACCATAAATAGTCCTGAGTCTTGGATACCCACACATCAGGATAATCAGAGAAAACAAAATAAACTGCATTTTTTGCATAACTACACCATCCTTTAATCCGGTAATTATAATTTAATTCATCAATTCAAACAAAACAGCACTAAAGCCGGTTTTATCTAATTCTTTCTCTTATTAACCGTAACTCCGCCGATTATGATTTTGTCGCCTTTATCTTCTACTTTTCCGGCTTCTTTTTCGGATTCGGGGTTTGCTGCTTTTGCCATTTCTTTTATCTGGGCTGCCTGATCCGTTACTTTCTGTTTTTCTTCCGCTATCCGGTTAACCAGTTCAGCTTCATGTTCTTTCATTTGGCGGGTGTTTATCAGATTGGTTGCTGATTGATCTGCGATCTGTCTTTCAAGGAATCTTGATTTCTGGCTTGAGAAGACTCCAAATCCTGCGAAAGCTGCTGCCACTCCGAGAGCGGGAATTAATGCAACAACTCCTGTCAGTGCACCTGCAAGAGCCGCCACAGAAAGGAATGAACTTGCGGTAAAGGCAGTCTGGTTAGCTTTCATCTGTTTTCTTAATTGTGAAATCTGCGGATCATCTTTGGGATTTTGCTCTATATGGCCTCTTAAATCAGCTAAATCCTGTTCCAGTTTTTCAATTTTGCCATTGGTAATTCCGGCAGGTTTGCCTGCACTGTCAGATGAAAAAATCGAAGCTGATAATGTTTTGCTGAGGTTTGTAAGTCCGTTGATATTCATATTGGTTCTCCTGCCGTTAAAAACCTTAAAATGTTCCCCGCAGACTTCCATAGGCTTTCATGCGGATTTATACTTCAGCCTTACGGATGGGTGGTGGAATTTCTAAAAAAAGTATAGTGTAACTGATTTTGCTTCTTATATTACTATTTTATAAATCAATTTTAATAAATATCAGGTTTTTTGTAAACTGAAGCTTTGTTAATTGTATGTTAACAAGTAGAAAATCGTTCTGCTTCACCCCCCTTCAAAACCAAAAAAGGTTTTATCTTTGTGTAAGAGAATATATCAGACAAGGGCAATAGCCCCGTATTTTTATTTTGCATTAAAATCACCCCCTGATGGAGGAATTATTATATGAGTCAAGCGACAAAAAAAACTGCACCCACTTTCGAAAAGATGGAAAAGATTGTTTCTCTTGCAAAGCGCAGAGGTTTTGTTTTCCAGTCATCGGAAATTTATGGCGGATTGAATTCCTGCTATGATTACGGCCCGATGGGTATTCTTTTGAAAAACAATGTTAAGCAGGCATGGTGGAAAGCTGTTGTTCAGGAAAGAGACGATATTTGCGGCCTCGATTCTTCAATCCTTATGCATCCACAGGTATGGATTGCATCAGGTCATGTTGACAGCTTCACGGATCCTCTTGTGGACTGTAAAAAATGCAAACAGCGTTTCAGAGCGGACCATGTGGAAGGACCAGCTTGTCCCGAGTGCGGCGGCGAGCTTACCGAAGCCCGTCAGTTCAATCTTATGTTCAAAACATTTATGGGTCCCGTAGAAGATTCAACAGCAGTGGTTCATCTTCGTCCGGAGACAGCTCAGGGAATTTTCGTCAATTTCAAAAATGTCCAGACTGTTTCAAGAAAGAAGGTCCCCTTCGGAATCGCTCAGATTGGTAAAGCATTCAGAAACGAAATCACACCCGGCAAGTTCACATTCAGAACCAGAGAATTCGAGATGATGGAAATCGAATATTTCGTTCATCCCGAACAGGCAAAGGAACGCCATCAGATGTGGCTTGAAGAACGGAAAAACTGGTATATCAGACTTGGTATTAAACCTGAAAACCTCAGACTCAGACAGCATGGCAGAGATGAACTGGCTCACTACGCCGATGACTGCTACGATGTGGAATACAACTTCCCGTGGGGCTGGTCGGAACTTGAAGGTATTGCAAACCGCACTGATTATGATCTCAAAGCCCATGAAAAAGTAAGCGGAAAAGACCTGAAGTACTTTGACGAGGAAAAGAACGAGCATTATGTACCTTATGTAATTGAGCCTTCAGCAGGTGTTGACCGCTCATCGCTGGCATTCCTCGCAGATGCTTTCGAAGAGGACGAAACCCCTACAGCAAAAGGCGGAGTTGAAGTGAGAACAGTTCTTCGTTTCAGCAATGCTCTGGCTCCTTTCAAAGCAGCCATACTTCCTCTTTCCAAAAAAGAGCCTCTTACGGCAACGGCAGAAAAACTTTATCAGGATCTCCGTAAGGAATTCTTCTGCGATTATGACGACAGAGGATCTATAGGAAAAAGATACAGAAGACAGGACGAAGTGGGCACACCTTACTGTATCACAGTTGATTTTGAAACTGCCAACGACAATGCAGTAACTGTCAGAGACAGAGATTCTCTCCAGCAGGAAAGAATTTCGATTGACGGATTAAAATCAAAACTCAGAGATATGCTCAGCAAATAGCTGTAATATATTGAAGCCCCTCCCCGGAGGGGCTGTCCAAAGAGTCATACCTGCAGTTCATTCGAAAATCTGCCTGTGTGGGAATGAATGGAGACAGTGATTTTTTGGACAGCCCCGGTTTTGGGTGGAAAACTGAAAAAAATAACCGGATGTGATTAATTTTGATAGGTAAAGTACTAAGCGAACGATATAAGATTCTCGAAAAAATCGGTGAAGGCGGAATGGCGACAATTTACAAGGCGGAAGACCTCCGTCTGGGCAGAAAGGTAGCCATAAAGATTCTAAGCGACAAGCTGGCGCAGGATCCCGAGATACTTTCCCGTTTTCTGAGAGAAGCCCAGTCCGCAGCAAAACTTATTCACCCTAATATTGTCAATGTTTATGATATTGAAGAATTCAACGGAATTCATTATATAGTGATGGAACTTCTGGAAGCCCGGAATCTGAAGTCCATTATAGTAAAACATGCCCCATTTGAGACGGAAACAGCTCTTAAACTTTTCAGACAGATGGCTTCAGCTGTTAAATTCGCTCATGAGAACGGTATTATTCATCGTGATTTAAAACCTCAGAATGTGATGGTCAACAGTCAGGGAATTCTGAAAGTCACGGATTTCGGCATTGCACGGGCGGTAACAGCTTCATCCCTGACTCATACCGGTTCCATGATGGGTTCGGTTCAGTATTTTTCACCGGAACAGGCTCAGGGAAAACCGGTGGATCGGACTGCAGATATATATTCTCTGGGTATAATTCTATATGAGATGTTTACGGGCAAACTTCCCTTTGACGGTGATAACCTTGTGGCAATAGCCCTCAAGCAGGTTCAGGAGGATCCCCCCCCACCCTCTTCATTCAACCCGGAAATAAGCAGGGAGATGGAACGGATAATTCTGAAAGCTCTGGCTAAAAACCCCGCAGAGCGTTTTCAGGACATGGACGAGTTTATCGCGGCAATAGAACAGGCCGAATCCCCTTCTGCCTATTATGAAGAGCCGCTGGTTAAGAAAGCTTCTGCAGTTGAAACCACTATGGTTATGGGTTCAGGGGGAAGAAACATCGTTCAGAAAGTGGATTCCGCAAGAAACCGTGATGATGAAGACGATGAGGACGATGAAGAAGAGGAAACAGAAACCAAGAAGAGTCCTATGCCTGTTTATGTTCTGATTCTTCTTGCATTTATGTTTGTAATAACATATTCACTATACAAACGGGGAGATCTCTCCCTGATGATGACAAAAGACACTGTCCCCGATTTGGTGGCTATCAGCCTTGAGGATGCAAGGAAAAAAGTCGATTCCATGGGCTGGCAGATTCAGATCGAAGAAGAAGTATTTAACGCAAAAGTACCCGAAGGCATTATTATTTCACAGAAGCCTGCCATGGGCGAGAAACTCCCCAGAGGCGGCGTTATTTATGTGGTAATCAGCAAAGGTTCCACAAAGGCGGAAGTGCCTGATCTCACGGGATTATCCGTGGATGAGGTCAAAAATATCCTGACGGCTAAAAAGCTGGGCTGGATTATTAAAGATTCGGTTTACAGCGATACTGTAAAAAAAGACTGTGTAGTATCTCAGGACCCTGCACCGGGTGAGGAAGTAGCTCCCGGCAAGAAAATTCAGATAGTTATAAGCCTTGGTTCGAAAAAAGTTGAAGTTCCTGATATAACGGGAATGACAAAGGACAAGGCGATAGCTGAGCTGAGACGCCGCGGGCTTCAGCTTGTGGTTGAAGGTCAGAAGAAAGACAGCAATGTGCCTGAAAACCAGATTCTGTCCCAGAAACCCGCAGCAGGCCAGCAAGTGGATCCAGGCTCAAAAGTCAGCGTGATCATAAGCTCAGGTTCTGAGATAGCTATTGCTCCCGACCTTGTGGGCAAAACACTGGGTGAAGCTATGCAGATGCTGGATACCCTGAAAATCCGTATAGATGTTACAGACGGAAGCAGCGACCAGAAAGCTAAGGTAGTCGGTCAGGATCCTCCTGCGGGAAGCCAGCTTGACACCAAAGTTGTTAAAGTATGGTGCACCGAGGAGATTAAGGTTCCGGGCGTAGTAGGCAAAAAACTGGAAGACGCCCAGAACTCTATTTCTGCCGCAGGCTTACGCATCAAAATCGATTATGTGGAAAGCCCTGAAGCTGCGGGAACCGTATTATCACAGGAACCGGGTGCAGGAGTATCTGCGGATAAGGAAGCAATAATTGTAATAACAGTAGCCAAAAAGCAGACATCAGCACCAGTGGAACCTACACCTGCAGAGACAAAACCTGCTTCCACCCCGCAACCCGCCCCTGAAGCTCCGGTCCCCGGCGGCGGTTCAAAGAAGGAAGATAACGGGGTAAAAATCATAAGGTAATACCCCAGATTGTGTAAATAATGAAATTGTATCCGATTCAGATTCCGGAGGTAAGTTTATGCTTTTGTTCGGACTTTTCGATCATATTGTAAAACAGGTAGCATCGGAAGTTGCACGCCAGGTCAGCATTGCAGGCAGGGAGGTTGCTCAGGAAGCTTCCAGAAAAATTATGAATGAGGCAATGGAAGTCGGTAAGGAACAGGTCAAGAACCTCGGAAGAACCGTAAACCTCAACATGGTAAAGGGCAACAAGGAGAAGCTGGTTACGGAAATTACCAGAATTGCCGGAAAATACAACGGAGAGCTTACAGTTCCCATTGTCATGACAGAATTTGACATGCCCGAGTCAGAGGCTGAAAGGTCTCTGAGACTTCTTGCATCCAAAGACATCTGCTTTGCGAGAGAAGGAATGGATGACACCACCGTCTATATCTTCCCCGGTTTCAAACCCCGTAAAACCATTAAATTGTGCGAATACTGCGACAACAGGTTTGATCCCAAAGACATGAAAGAACCCGACTGCCCCTCTTGCGGTGCAGTTCTGATAACCGCTGATGTATATGAATAAATAAGGAGAATAAAGATAAATGTCAATTTCCGCCGACGAAAAACTGAAAAGACTTGTTGACTACCGCTCCCACATCAAGCAGGGCGGAGGCGACAAACGAATTGAAGAGCAGCACGCCAGGGGGAAACTTACAGCAAGAGAGAGACTGGCTCTTCTGTTTGATGAAGGCTCATTCGAAGAGTTAAATCTCTTTGCACAGCACAGAACTACCAACTTTGGCCTTGACCGGATGGAATTTCCGTCAGATGGAGTTATTACAGGATTTGGCAAAGTAAACGGAAGAAAAGTTTATGCCTATGCTCAGGATTTTACCGTAGCCGGTGGAGCAGCAGGTGAAATTCATGAGAAAAAAATTGCAATTCTTCTTGATCTTGCAGCAAAATCAAGAGCGCCTGTTATCGGCATACACGACAGCGGAGGAGCGAGAATTCAGGAAGGAGCTTTGTCATTATCAGGTTACGGTGAGATTTTCTACCGCAACACCCTTCTTTCGGGCCTTGTGCCTCAGATTGCGGTTATTGCAGGACCATGCGCAGGCGGGGCAGCTTATTCGCCTGTCATCATGGATTTCGTATTTATGGTGGACGGAATAAGCAGAATGTTTGTAACAGGTCCGGAAAACCTGAAAACCGTAACAGGGGAAGTCATTACAGCAGAAGAGCTGGGGGGAGCAAGAGTTCATGCGGAGAAAAGCGGCGTCTGCCATTTTCTTGCCGAAAATGAAGAAGAATGTTTCAAAAGCCTGAAAAAGCTGATCAGCTACCTCCCTGCACATAATGCGGAAAAGCCTCCCCACAACCTGCCGGAGAAATTTGATTTTGCCCCGGCTCCGGAATTGAATGAGCTTGTACCTTCCGATTCCTATTCACCCTACGATATGAAAATCGCTATTGACGCCATATGTGATAAAGACAGTTTTTATGAGATTCTGCCCCATTATGCAAAAAATGTGATCATCGGCCTTGCAAGAATCAATGGGTTTGTTACCGGCATAGTCGCCAACCAGCCCAACGAAAACAAAGGATATCTCAATGGAGATGCATCATGTAAGGCGACAAGGTTCATAAGATTCTGTAACTGTTTCAACATTCCGCTTCTTCATCTGGTGGATGTTCCCGGTTTTGTGCCGGGCATAAAGGAAGAACATGGCGGAATTTTAAGACATGGAGCAAAACTCCTGTTTTCACTCTCCGCAGCCACAGTTCCAAAAATCACTGTAATTCTGAGAAAAGCCTACGGCGGAACCTTCCTTGCAATGGGAAGCAAGGCAATGGGCAGCGACAGGGTGATTGCATGGCATACAGCGGAAATCTCCGTGCTTGATGCGGAAGCTGCCGTAAGGATCCTTTACAGAAAGGAACTTAAAGAAGCTGAAGATCAGGAGCAGAAATTCAGGGAACTGGTGGCGGAATACAAACGGACATTCAGCAATCCCTATTCTGCTGCGGGAAGTCTTCTGGTTGATGATATTATCGAACCTGCACAGACCCGCAAACATATTAGTTTATCCCTTGAAGCGTTCATAAATAAGGAAGAAGTAAGACCAAAGAAAAAACATGGAAATATTCCTCTTTAATTCTGAACATTTTTCCCGGAGGGGTGTTTAACTGATTATCAACCAAATACCGGAAACCGGGAGTGTGAAATATGTGGTACACTGATATAAACGCCTTAATCGAAAGGTATTTCAGGAAAAACCCTATTTACTATCTTGACGCCATAAGGTTTGAAAGGCAGAAACTTGCTGCAAGGCGAAACGACGAAACCCTTGTCAGCGACCGCTGGATTCAGTTCTGGGGGGTAGTCATCACTCTGCTGATGATTCCCTTCGGCTATTATATTACGGGGGCAAAAAACCTGTCGGATGAAAGCGGGGTCTGGATTCAGATTTTCGGGTTGATTATCATAGAATCTGTTTTTATGTGCAGCCTGATGATTGCAGTAATCTGGGAAGGTTTCAATTCCTTTGCAAAGGACATGGAAGGCGGAGTATTCGAAACAATACTTGGAACCCTCCTTGAACCTTCGAAGATAGTATGGGGAAAATTCATGCATGTTTTCATACATTTTCTGCGGTTTATTCTTGTAGGCTTCATATTTATGTTTATTGTTTCTCCTGCAGCAAATATAAACCCCACTCTTATTCTGGTTCTTCTTGGCCTGAATCTTGCAGTTGGTTGTTTTCTGATTTCAAACAGGATATACAGATCCGCAAGAGAAGCCCTTGCTAAAGTTCATGGCAGAAACAGCAAAGATGCGGGAGTCAGCGAAAATTCAAACCGCAGCGAACAGGCTTCGTTAGGGAAAAAACTCCTTGGATGGATTGACAGAGGACTGGTATTTGCAGTTATTGCATTTGCCTTTATACAGGTTCAGATGGTTCTGGTTACAAATTACTTCGGAGATATGTCTTACTATCCCCGGGTGATTGCTTCCATAATAGGCGCTCACCCCCTTATGTTTGTAATTTACCTCCAGATGCCGCTGATCGCGATCCTGCTGATAACATCAGCATGGTATCAGAAAAAAACAGAAAAGCTTCTTAAGGATTTTGTTTAAATATGACCCCAGATTTTTTAATGGAAGATACAATCGCCGCCATTTCAACCCCACCGGGTGAAGGCGGCATTGGTATTGTGAGAATCAGCGGCAAGGACGCAAAAAGAATATGCCTGACCTTCTTTAAAACAGGCAGGAAAAATAACGAACTTGAACCCAGACGGGTTTATTACGGAAATGTGGTTGATCCCGACAGCGCAGACATAATCGATGAGGCTGTGGTTCTTTATATGCAGGGTCCGCGCTCTTACACAACACAGGATGTTATTGAGATAAACTGCCATGGGTCCCCCATTGTTCTCAAAAGAACCCTCGAACTTGCCATTTCCTCGGGAGCAAGACTTGCTGAACCCGGCGAGTTCACTATGAGGGCTTTTCTGGGCGGAAGAATGGATCTTGCTCAGGCTGAAGCTGTTATGGATGTAATCAGGGCAAAAACCGATGATTCGAGAAGAGTAGCCCTTTCACAGCTAAAAGGGGGACTCTCTGCAAAAATAAACGAACTCCGGGAAGACCTGATAGATTTTCTTGTTCAGCTCGAAGCAAGAATAGACTTCTGTGAACACGACATCCCCCCCCTTGAGCCTGAATATAAGACACAGCGGATTGGCAAAGTTCTTGAAGAGGCAAAAAATATATTATCCGGGTTCGAAAAAGGCAAAATCTACCGTGAAGGCATAAGAGTGTGTATAGCAGGTCCGCCGAATGTGGGTAAATCGACACTTCTCAACACACTCCTCGGAGAAGAGAGAGCCATAGTTACTCATATACCCGGCACAACAAGGGACAAAATAGAAGAAACAGTCAACCTCAAAGGAGTTCCACTGGTTCTTGCGGATACCGCAGGACTAAGGGAAACAGGGGACCTTGTTGAATCGATAGGCATTGAAAAAACAATCGAATCCATTAATAATTCGGATTTGACAATTCTTGTAATCGACGGTTCCAAACCGGACGGCGGAGGGCTTGATTTTTTACCACAGCTTCCTCCTGACAAAAAAACACTTGTGATACTCAACAAATCAGATTTGGGCATTGCCTTCGACAAAACAAAACTTAGCGGTGCTTACAAACCGGAAACCATAATCGAAACTTCCCTGTTAAATAAAAAAGGCGTGGAGAAGATCGAAGACCGCATTCTTAACCTCGTTTTCGGAGGTGGCCTCGATACCTCGTCAGAAATTATTATTTCCAATGTCAGACACAGGGACGCGGTTGCAAGATGCACTTTGAAACTCGAAGAAGCCCAGAGTTCTGTGGCGGCGGATATGCCGGACGATTTCATAACAATAGATCTTAAAGCTGCCCTTGATGAACTTGGAGAAATAGTAGGAAAAACAACAGCAGGAGATCTTATTCACAGGATCTTTGCCGATTTCTGCATAGGAAAATAGATAAAAGGATTTACGGGTTTATTATTAAATAAAAACCTGTACGGAAGGCGTGTTAATACGCGGTTTCCGTCAATTTTCTTTTTCAGGAAACTACACTTTTCGTGATTCCTGTTGTTTTAGTGAAGGGAAGAGTAATGATTCGCAAACAATATGGTATTTATCTGAGTTTAATATTTTTTATTCTTATACTGGCATCCGGGACAGCTTCAGCCTCATCACCAACTCCCACAGTAGCATCAAAAGGCTCAGGCAGCGGAGTCTCCACAGGTGAAACTTCCATACCGTTCAATGCATCCGGCGCAAGGCAGAAAACATTTAATTTTTCTTCCTGCGGGGATAAATTTTCGATTCAGGGATATGAAACCGGTTCCGACAAAATTCTGATACCAACTGACAATGAAAATATCATAAAGGTAATGGAAAAATTCGATTCGTCCCTCACCTTTGATTCAGGCGACAAGACCCTTATTTTCACAAGAGGAAAAGATAAAAAAATCAGACTGAAAATCGATTCTCCCATCGGGGATTTTATGGGGCAGAAGAAAACCCTGTCAGAACCTCCGAGAATGATCGACGGAAAGATTTATATTGCTCCCGATGTTTTTGCTAAATGTATTTTCTGCTTTTTCGGACATGATTCAAAAAGCGATTTATATTATCTCGACTCCTGGGTGCTTGATGTTGATATCGAAACAACAAAAAGAGGCAAAGTTGTTCTGGTTGCACGAGGAACAGGCAAACTTAAATACAGAACCCTGAAACTACGCGAACCCACCAGATTTGTAATCGATGTAATGAATGCAAGCCTTGATGGAAAAGCAAGGGAAATTCAGTCCCCCAATATGGGACCGATTCTTATATCCCAGCACCAGCTCCTCGGAGAAGACGGCAATATCGTCCGTATAGTAATCAAACCCAGCGAGGAAGCTGAAATTGTGATGCAACAGGCAAGAGCGGACAATTTTGTGGAAGCAAACCTCAGACCCAGACAGATTTCCGCACCGGTTCAGGATCTGGATGTTCAGAAGATTACCGATATTGATGTGGATGAAAATGACAACAATGTAGTCATAACCCTGAAAACATCAGGACCTATCCAGATACAGTGGACAAGACTCCTTGATCCGGACAACAGATTTTTTGTTGACATTCCGGGCGCTGTATTCCCTCAGAAGAAAAAGGAATTCAACCTGAAATCCGATTATCTGCCCGGCATAAGGGTTGCACAGTTCCAGCCTCCACCGGATCCTATGGTGAGAATGGTGCTTGCTCTTGAATCTCCAAAAGAGGTTACTATAGATACAGACAAGAAAAACCCTAATACGGTAAAAATAATCGTATCCAAAAAGACAATAGATCCCGATAAAGCAGAGCGCAAAGGTTTTGTGGTTTCTTATTACAAACCGGCAAAAGGTATGATAATCTGTATCGATCCGGGACACGGCGGATCGGATCCGGGAGCCTGCAATCATAAACTCGGTGTTTATGAGCACAATATTACCCTTGATGTGGCGAAACGGCTCAAGGAACTTCTTCACAAAGAAGGATGGACCATTGCCATGACCCGCAACACAAACAGAGATGTAACATACCCCGGAAGCCCCGATTATGAGGAACTGGGAGCCAGAGTTGATGTGGCGAATGATATTAAGGCACAGGTATTTGTAAGCATTCATATCAACGCCGCTTCAAATACATCTGTGAATGGTATTTCCACATACTGGTACAAAATATCCGACAGAGCACTGGCTTCATCAATTCAGAGTTCCCTCATAAACGGAACAGGCAGAAGAAACCTCGGCGTGAGAAGAGAAAGATTCCATGTTCTCAGACGCTCGAAGATGCCCTCGGTTCTGGTTGAACTCTGCTTCATCTCCAACCCTGCAGAAGCTAAACTCCTTGACACACCGGAATTCAGGCAGAAAGCAGCGGAAGCAATCATGGACGGCCTCCGGGCTTATGCAAGACAAAAACAGATGAACACCGGAAAATAGGGTAAAAACAGACAATCATTGAAAGCATCAGCTTTCACTGCTATAATATATACAGGTTGTCCCGGAATGCATAGAAGCAATGTTGGGACAACCTGTTTTAACACAATCCGAAAACGGACCGCCGATAATGAAAAAAATAAAAGCAGCTCTTATAAATCCACCGGATGAGAACCGGATATACACCGAGGTTCCATCAAAGGTGAACATTAAATCGGGAATTCTCCCCCCAATGGGGCTTCTTTATGTTGAAAGCTACCTGAACAGACATTCGAACCACGAAGTAATCCTTCTCGACTGCCCAGCGGATGAAATCGATTATCCCGCCCTCCGGCAGAGACTTGCCGGGTTCTCCCCTGATGTAATCGGTATAACGGGGCACACCCACAACATAGCCGATATGCTCAAAACATCAGAACTTTTTAAAAGCATTAACCCTGAAGGCAAAGTTGTCTGGGGAGGCGCCCACGCTTCAGCTTTTTCTGAAAAATCCGCAGATTTCAACACAGTGGATTATGTGGTTTACGGAGAAGGCGAAGTCACATTCAAACTGCTTCTGGACAGAATAGCCGACTCTGCCGACCCTTCTGACATAAAGGGGCTTATATACAAACAGAATGGAAAACCGGTAAAAAATCCCCCAGCTGATTATATAATGAACCTCGATGAACTCCCCCACCCCCGGCGGGAAATCCTTGATATTAAGAAATATTTCTACACAGTAGGATCAGGGCAGACCGCCTCAAGTTTTGTTTCATCAAGAGGATGCCCTTACCACTGCACTTTCTGTTCAACACCGGGCAAAACATTCCGCTGCAGAAGCGCAAAGGATGTTGCCGATGAAATGGAAGCATGTAAAAATCAGGGTATTAAAGAACTCTACTTCGTTGACGATACATTTAATGTGGATCAAAAGCGGGTTATCGAAATCTGCAGAGAAATAATAAACCGGAAAATCGATATCCAGTGGAATTACAGAGGCAGAATAAACCTGATTACACAGGAGCAGCTCGAACTTGTGGAAAAAGCAGGCTGCACGAGAATCCAGCTTGGTGTGGAAACCGGCACAGATGAAGGAATGAAGATTCTGAAAAAAGGGATCAAAACCGATCAGGTCCGCCAGGTTTTCAAATGGCTGAAAAAAACCAAAATATCAAGCGCTGCATATTTTATGATAGGATGCCCGCATGAGAAAACAAAGGAAGATATCCTCAAAACCATAGAATTTGCAACAGAAATCGACCCCGATTATGTACTTTTCGGGATTCTTACCCCTTACCCCGACACTGAAATTTACGAGGATGGAGTAAAAAAAGGAATCGTGGATCCGAAAATCTGGGATGATTTTGTTACCAACCCCTCAAAAAAATTCAAGCCTCAGGTATGGACGGAATTTCTAACTCAGGAAGAACTTGAGGAAATGCTGGATGTGGCATACAAAAAATTCTACGGCAGACCCGGTTATATGTTTAAAAGACTTCTGGAAATAAGGAGTCCGGGGGAATTATGGAATAAAGTAAAGGCAGGGCTTAATATTTTAAAATAAATATTAACATTTATTAACATATTTCTTTATTGATAAATGATCACTGCGCGGTATAATAAACATGATGAAGTGTAACTTCCACAGCTATTTCGGAAAGAGGGAATCAGCGATGAAAACAAAGGGATTTGCCCTTGTCACAGTTCTGATGCTTGTCCTTGTAATGATGGTGCTTCTATTCGGAGCCATGTCACTTACTTCACAGACTGTGATTTTTATCGGTAATTTTAAATATCGCACCGCTGCTCTTTATGTAGCAGAATCAGGAATTTCTTACGCAATAAACTATATTGAGCAAAATCCCTCAGCAACCGGAACAATAACCGGAAGCATGAAAAATTCCCAGGGCGAATTTTCCGTTGATATTACAAACTCAATTACTGCAAATGGTAAAGCAGTTCTTACATCAACAGGAAAAGTCGGCATGTTCAGAAGAAAAGTTCAGGCGACTGTAGAGAGAGAAGCTGGCTCATATAATGCTATCGGATCCGATGGTCCGATTAAGCTCGACGGCAAGGTTTTTATCAACGGAATAAGCTCGATTCTGGATCCAAAACTTGAATCGGGAAATGTTCACACCAACTACAACGGCGTCAATAATGCAATCGAAGGTCTCGGAAGTCTGATTCTTTCTATGACCGGGCAGTGCAGCGCACCAAACAAATCGAAAATTACTGTGGATATTCCTGACAGCCAGAAAAAGGAATCCTCCCAAACCCTTCAGCCTATCGACAAGGATAGTCTTCTTGCTCCGTTAAGACAGGACACAGACGTAAGCACCACAGTCCCGTCAGACGGTAAAATTGTTAAAAATACACATCTCACAGGGGATGTTGTCATCAATGGCCTTGTTGATCTGGCAGCAGGAACAATCCTTTATGTGGAAGGCAACCTGACAATCAACGGAGGTCTTCAGGGAAGCGGAACATTAGTTGTGGACGGAAAAACCACTCTCAAAGGCACAACAGAATTAAAAACAAATAATACGGACGGCCTTGTACTTTACTCGGGTTCTGATGTTACAATAGCACATCCGCTGGTAGTAGTGGCAGCAGACGGCTCGATGGCAGGCGGACAGGATTCAGTGGCTGAATATTTCGCTTCTATGCCGGAATATGCACCCCTGTATATCACCCACAATCTTCCTGCAAGCGGGCAGAGCTGCACTGGCTCAGATTTCTTCCAGTGGTACAAAGACAATCAGAACAGTACCGATGCTGACTTCAGACTCTGGAAATATGGCGACGGAACAGCCGCAAACCCCGGGCTTTCAGCAGAAGTAATCAAGTGGCTTGATAATTCAACCTCAATTACTTCACAGATTGTTCAGCATACCAACCAGTAAGGAAAGGTAAAGAGAGAAAATGAAAAGAGATACACTGAAAATATTGGCGATCCTCGCTCTGCTCAGCTGCTGGGTGGGGTTTGGGTTTAAGGGATGTTCAGGTGGCAGCAGCAGCAGTTATAATACCAGCAGCAACAATTATAATGTCATCAGACCCGATGTTGTTGTATCAACTCCCACTCCTACCCCAAACAACAACACAACAACAAATACAACGACATCAGGCACAACTACCACTCAAACCACCACAACAACATCAGCAACTCAGACATTCAATACCACAGCTACGGCACAGGCTTGCACACTCAATAGCTGGATGAGTTTATTTCTCAGTGATCCTGCAAATAAAAACCTTCAGCTTTACATTCCGGGATATGCTTACTACCAGGGAGTTATCTACTCCAATGGTAATGTAAGAACTATGGGACCTATAAGAGTAATTGGCGGCGTTGTCTGCAAAAACTCTGACAGCTCTGCAGACGAAAAACAGATACTCATGGAAAAAGGAGCTATGCTTACGACAAATCCCGAATATCTGAAAAAGAAATTGTCCCCCCCGTCGCTGAAATTAAAAGTTACACAATGGGAAGAAAAACCTATTGGTTTAAAAGAAATTGAATAATTCCAAGGAGGAGTTACCTATGCGGAAGATTCAGATCCAACTCATTGCCATTTTTACACTGCTGTGCTTTGCAGGTATTGCTGCAGCACCGGCGATGGCATTTTCAGCAACAGAAGGCCTCAACTCGGTTACGGGTTTATGCTTCCCCGGTGGTTTTTTTGACTGGCTTGAAGAAATTGTTGAAGAAGTCATTCATGTTGTCGTTCAGATATTAACATACATACTCAATGGTATTGTATATGTCTGGAACGCCATAACCGGAAGATATGAAACTCAAAACAGCGGCAGCAGCAGCAATGTTTCCCAGAATAGCGGCTCATCCTCTTCTTCATCCGGTTCTACTTCATCTGGATCCGGCAGCTCTTCTTCATCAGGTGGAAGTTCATCAAGTTCCGGTTCGAGTTCAGGTTCAGGCTCGTCTTCCAGCTCAACTTCCGGTTCAAGCACAACCAGTGTAAATACCGGTTCTTCATCAAGCTCAGGAACCACAACCACAGCCTCCGGCACAACCACAACAACGATTGCACAGACAATTACCACAACAGCAACTGCCGACACAGTAGCTACCGACAATTATATGCAGGAATTCCTCAGCAATCCCTCAAGCAAAAACCTGCAGCTCTATATTCCCGGATATGCTTATTTTCAGGGTGTGGTCTATTCTACCGGAAACATTAAAGCCCTTGGACCGGTTAGAATAATCGGCGGAGTAGTCTGTCAGACCCCCAGCGATGCTGTGGACAAAAAGCAGATAGTCCTTGAAAAAGGAGCTATGCTTACAACCAATCCCGATTATCTGAAGAAAAAACTCAACCCGCCGGCGCTCAAACTTAAAGTAACCCGCTGGGAAGAAAAACCTACCTCAGTTAAGGAAACAGAATAAGAAAATTCATCGGTTTGAATCTTTCGTGAAGTTAAATATAAAATAATGGAGATGTTCTTATACGGTAACATCTCCATTATTTTTTTACACTTAATTTTTCGTGATATCCCGGAGGAAATATCGTTTTATAAGGAGCGCAGCTTCCTCTGATGGCTTTTTTTAGAAAGTTATCCCCAGATACCTGCCAATGCCCATGAATTAAGGCATGGATTTGTCTGATCGGTCACGAGTATTGGAGCGGTTTGCCCAGTTCCCAGAGGAAACTTTTTTAAAAAAAGTTTCCTCCGGACCTCCATCCCAAAACTTTTAGAATTGGGGACCGACCAGGGGGGGTAGGGACCGTCAGAGGAGACCACGCTTTTTTGGAAAAGCGAGGTCTCCTCCGAACCTCCTCCCTTGAAAAACAGGAGTATTCGGGCTGGAAATTGGACTGGTTTTTTTACTAATACGATGACATTGGGATATAACCCAGGAGCAGGCGGCGCCTGCGATTCGGAGAATTTGCGGTTATTTCAGCGCCGTGGGGGTTTGGGGGATTCTTCCCCCGTTTGCCAACCTTTTTGAAAACTGCGCAGCAGATTTCAAAAAAGTGAGAATAAGCAAACAGCAATAAAGTCAGTATGCAGAAAGCAAAATAAAAAAAGAACAGAAAAATGATGCACTGAAAGTTTTTGCCGGAAGGGTTTGGGAAACGAGCTTTTTTCAAAAAGCGGGTTTCCCAAAAAAAAGAATCATAACCATTCGCCCATCTCCCAAAGA
>JAJTBE010000150.1 GCA_021287065.1 Bacillota bacterium | reverse complement strand
ATCATAATCTTTTATCCTGTAAAGGCAGAGTGACAGAAAAAATCTGGCATAATTAAACCCGGGGTTTATGTTCAAAGCTTTGATAAAATAGCTGCAAGCTTCGGAATATTTCCCATCACTATACAAATGAGAACCGGAATTACAATAGTTTCCTGCAGCTTCCGCCTGCAGGTCCCTGCCTTTTGATTCTTTTATGGATTTTTCACGTTTTTTTCTTTTATCAGTTTTGGACATAAAGCATCTCTTCACAAGTTAGATTATTCTGGCAAAATTCAAATTTACTATTAAGAATTCCTTCCACTATGAACTTTTTGGCAAAATTCCGGATCTTAAAATATTGTTTAATAGCCTGTAAAGCCCTGCGTTTTTCAGAAACTGCCCGATGTCATAATCAAAAAGGAATTATTCTGATTTTTCAGTATTCGGTAATAATGGCAAGTTGGTTAATTAATTTATCAGAGAGGCTATTCTATGAAAACCCGTATATATCTGGGAATAGACAAAAACAGCGGCTTTACTGAAATCTGGAATGAGAATCATAAAAATAAGATAAAATATTCTGGTATTGAATTTTTCTTTTCTCCTGCTGAAATATGGCCGCCATCCGGCAGGGATGAGGTTTGAAAAATGGTGATTAATTATGGGGTTACTGAAGTTTAATTATCTGCTTTATGCTGCTTTGTTTCTGTGTTTTGTTATGTTGATTTTTACAACAGCCAAACTTATTTACAATTATTGCATTCGTGCTGAGAAATATCACTTCAGAAGTATTTATGAAGAGGATGAGTGGCTGGAGCTTGTCATGAGATGCGGGGATTACAGAAGAGATCTTCTCAGGGTGATTGTCCGATGTTTTTTTTTAATGGACAAGAGACTTGTGGGAAGACTGAAGCCGGATGATAATCTTAAAGATCTGATGGCAGGTGGTCTTTGTTGTGAATTCAGTAGTAGTCTTGATTGGTTAATGGAAGACTATATAAATGCTATTGAAGATAATGTTTATAAAACGGAAAAGGAAAATATACAGAAAATTTTTGACAACATGATTGTGTTTAAAGATTTTATCGACTTTGTTTATGACTTTGAAACAAAATACGGGGTTCTTGCAAAGGACCTGAATCGGTTTAGCTGAACCGGTTTGTATGGTGTATTTGTATGTTGAGCTGCACAGGGAATTTGCAATGAATCTTGAATTATTCGGCAGATGATATTTGTTGATTTTTGGTAAGGGTCGCTTTTTACGCAATTTCAGAAGATCCCTCATAATAACCGAATTTCTTTACATTTATTGAAGCCGGGTTCGCTTGGCAAGATGCAGCATTTGTTCATTAAATCCGGTATTAATCCCCCGACTGGCAAAACACAATTTATTCAGAAAGCAGGCGAATTTATGAAGCTGTCTTATGGGTTTAAAAAAATCTGTTTATTCCTGATGATGGGTGCTATGACTTTTATACCTGCAGGGTGTTCAAGTGATTCCGGGGAGAGTGCAGGCCCCACTTATCCGATTTCCAGCGTGGTGAAAACCACAAGGGAAAGAACGGTGGTTCCTGATCCTGTGCCGACGGGGGCGCCGGTGCTGAAGCCTTATCAGGTGGAGGAGTATAGCGCCAATGGTTATGGAAAATGGCATTTCGGTGAAGGTATGGATGCGGGAAAGCAGACAGATATTATGCCGGACGGCTACGATGCCTCAACGGTTACAAATACAGCAACTCTTCTGAATTTCTTCACAATGTCCGATGTTCATATATGCGACAAGGAAAGCCCGGCTCAGTCAATTTTGTTCGGATACAGCGGGGGAAGCTCGGCGGCTTATTCGCCGGTAAAGCTCTATACGACGCAGGTTCTTGATGCCGCTGTTCAGACCATTAATGCACTGCACGAAAAAACGCCTTTTGACTTTGGTATTGATATGGGCGACGACTGCGACAACACACAGTATAATGAAGTCAGATGGTTTGTTGATGTTATGGACGGCAAATTAATCACCCCCAGTTCGGGAAACCATGCCGGAGCGACAACCATAGACTATCAGAAACCTTATCAGGCAGCAGGCTTAAACAGGGAAATAAGCTGGTATCAGACAGTCGGAAACCACGATCATTTCTGGCAGGGCGGATTTCCGATAAATGATTATATCCGCAAAATACTGCTTGGAAAAAATATTATAAATATAGCAATCAATCCTGTTTCTTTTGCAACCGGTGGTTATTATTTAGGTGCAATCGACGGAAGCACCCCATTCGGCGACATATTCGGAATGGGTCCGGAAAGTGATTTCGCAACGCCTCCCCAGGTTGACGCCGCTGATCCCGATCGCCGTTCGCTTACAAGAAACGAATGGATTAGTGAATTTTTCAATACAACAACAACTCCCGCAGGACACGGATTTTCACAGGAAAATGTAAAAACCGGTTTCGCCTGCTATTCATTCGAACCAAAATCAAACATTCCGGTAAAGGTTATCGTTCTTGACGATACAATGCCCGAGAGTATAAGCGCCGACAACTATTCCTTCGGTTATCTTGATGAAGAGCGTTTTCAGTGGCTTGTTAACGAACTTGACGAGGGTCAGAAAAACGGGAAACTGATGATTGTAACTTCCCACTGTCCCATAAATGTGGTAGTGCCTGCAGGCCAGCCCAGCATGTGGTCAACGGTTTCACCGGTTTCAGAGGCTACACTTCTGGCTAAACTTCACACATATTCCAACCTTATACTCTGGCTTGCGGGCCACCGCCACAACAACTGTGTTACTGTTCAGCCCTCTACGGACGCCGCCCATCCCGAATATAGCTTCTGGGAAGTTGAAACCGCATCACTCAGGGATTTTCCCCAGACATTCCGCACAATTAATATCGTCCGCAACAGCGACAACAATATCTCAATAATCATCACCAATGTGGATCCCGCAGTGGCAGACGGCTCCCCTGCAGCAACATCCCGCTCATACGGAATTGCCGCCCAGGAAATGTTCAAAAATCAGATTAGTTATCTGCCCGTAGGTATTTACAATGCAGAACTGATGAAACAGTTGAGCCCGGAAATGCAGAAAAAAATCCAAAATTACGGAACTCTGATAAAATAGTCTTCTGTCAGAAACTCAGAAAACAACCCCATTCTTACAACCGGAAATGGGATTGGTTTAAGTTTGTTTCAGGTTTGAAGAAAGGCTGCTTTCCCCGAATCTGGTCAAGAGAAGGCAGCCTTTTGATATTTCCGATGTTTTTGCGGATTCTGAAGAAAAGTTTCCGGTATTCAGTTGTTTTATGATATATGTAAACACGGTTGCCGCTTTTGTTTTTGAAAATCTGAATAAAATATTGCCGTATGTTTACAATATGTTAATAACTATCATGTTATAATTGATTTTTAAATATGATAAAATTGTAATAAGATTTTCAGATAAATGTTGGGAGGATTACACAATGATAAACACTTCAAGTCAGAGCATAGCATCAGCGGCACCGTTTACTTATACAGGTTCGGCTGCACCGGCAAAATCGGCTGAAGCTTCCGAAAAACCAGTGGTTTCTTCGGATAGTTTTACAAAAAGCTTTTCGAGTAATGGTATTTCAAGCTATCAGTTCAGGGATACCATGAAGAAAGTTGCCACAGTTGGTCTTGGCGTTATGGGAGCTATAGGCGGAGCCATCGGCGGAGCTATGGCAGGCACAGCAGGCGGAGCTATAGGCGGCGTGGTTCTTGGCGTGGCAGGAGCTGTTACCGGCGGGTTGGCTGGTATTGCAATATATGCCCACGGAAAATCAGGCTTTGAAGGATTGGCAGCCGGTCTGGGCGGAGCTGTTATCGGAGCTGTAGGCGGAGCCATCGGCGGAGCAGTTGCAGGCGTTTCTGCAGGCGCTGTCGGAGGAGTCGTGGGAGGAATATGCGGAGCAGTCGCCGGCGGAGTCGGCGGAGCAATGCTCAGCGATGTGAAAATCTCTTTTGGTTCATAACCTTAGTTAAGAATATCTGTAAATTGAGGGATCATACTTCCGGTATGATCCCTTTTTAATTTACGGCACAAACTGGTGTGTGAAGCTGGGTATGATGCAGCCTGAACTCTACTTTAAAGCTGCTTCAGCTGCTTCTAGCCAAAGTTGACGGGGTATAATCAGGAAGCTGCTGAAGCCGCTGGATAACAGGGTGGAAGCTTCGCGTTACACGGGCTGAACAGTTACAAGTGGTTGCGCGTGAAATTCGTTAAAAAAGAAAAATCGTACATTGTATTAAGAATATTTTTAAATGATATATTTTTTAGCAGGTTAAAAAAATACTATTCAGAATAAATTGATATATAAACCAATATTTTGTTTGTATAAAATAAACTTGATTAATATTCAAGCGAATTTACCGGGCAGAACATTTCTGAATTAAAAACTGTCAGGTTTATATAGGGCAGGAAGAAAGCAATTGCAATGAGGTCAATCTTTTTACAATCAATCATCCTTACCGGTTCCGGTTCAGTAAATTAAAGGACAACCTCATTCAGCACATTGCCGGATTATATAATAGAGGGAGACTAATCTATGAAACAAAGCAGGGCAAACAAATCAATTCTAATCCATCTGAAAGCAATAATGGTAAATCTTTTATTAACGGCAATGATTTTACAGCCGCTAATACCAATCCTCAGCCCTTTGGGGTGTCAGGCGGAAGAAACGGCTAATAAATCGGGGAATGTTACGGAAAGCAGTACGAATATTACAATTACCAATTCAAAATCAACTTCGACGACATTCACCAACAAGACCACACCATCACAACAGTCCGGTAAGGAGGCAAGTTCATCATCTTCAGACACCAAATCAGAAGGCTCGACGGAAGATAATTCCAGTAAAGTAGGAGCTTTGATACCTGTTTATTACCTTTCCAAAGATGTTGTTTCGTGTGCTTTGAAAGCAAGATTTGGTAAAGAGAAGGTTTGTGAAGGTACAGAATATAGCGATAAAGCTGAATTCTTTGTTATTGAATCTAAAAAAATTGCTGTGAAGACAGAAAGCAAAGGTGATTCAGGTGGAAGTGAACCCGCCACGACAGCCACCTCCGACGGAGCTTCTGTCCTCGTCGCTTGTTTTTGTAACATTGACACTCTTAATAAAGCTGAGTCACTCCTTTCAGGTATTGACAAACCCACTTCTATGCTTCGTCTTAGTTTTTGGGTTATGCAGATTAATGGAAATGCAATGGATGTAGAAAAGGTAACCAGAGATATTTCTCTTGATATGGTTCAGTCAAGAGCAAAGATCACCGCTCTTTTCGTACTATTAAGAGAACTGGTTAATCAGGCTCTTATTGCGGATACACGCTTATTCTATATAAAGAAAAACGACGTAAAAGATTGGTCTCTGTTGATGGCTGAGCTAAAATCAGCTTCGTCCGAAAAATCAGGACAAAAATGTGAGATTTTCAATCTTCTTAGTGCTGAATCAAAGAAAACCATAAAGGATTTCAAAAATACAGATCAGCTCAGCCCTTCTTTTGAAAGCAGACTACTTACGGAATTTAATGCCATTATCGACTGTGAAAACCTCTCAGGAGAAAATTACGGCAGACAACTTTATTTACTTCAGTTGGGTAACAGACAGATAATAAACAGTAATTTTTCTTCAATAAAAAAATTTGACATAAAATTGCTTGAAAAGAAAAACCAGATTGAATGGAGCCGCACAACATTTT